>DAOVBT010000245.1 GCA_030670375.1 Candidatus Aminicenantota bacterium
AGCTTGGCATTCTCATTTTCTAAAACGATCTTTTCCAGTATCGGAAAAGCTTTCTCTTCCTCCATGTTCATCAATGCATCAAGGGCAACCAGCTTGAGTTCGACCTCGGGATCGACATCTTCGTCCTCGATACTACCGAAAATTCCTCCGATGATGCCGCCTTCAATGCCGCCCTCTATTTCTCCGAGAATTAGCAGGTTCGGCAGATTCTCCAGCTCTTCCAGGGCGATCAATCCTTCGAATCCTTCCAGTGCTTCCAGTTCCTCTAGCCCTATGAGGGCTTCCTCCAATTTGAGTTTGTCCAATTCCTCCAGACCTTCGATCTCGTCTATTTCCAAGGCCTTGAGATCTTCCAGGCTTTCGAGACCTTCGATCCCTTTGATAGATTTCAAGGCTTTCAGGGATTCCAGGGCCTTCAAGGCTTCCAAAGATCTCAGGGTTCCGTTGATGTAGGCACGGAAATCAGGAAGTCCTTTTTTGATGAGCTCCTCGGCGATCTCGAGCCTGAGGACTTTGGCATCGTCAACCCACGGACTTTTCCTGTACTGCTTGATCAACCGATTCAGGTGTTCGATGGCCTGTTCTTTGGCCTCGATCTGCTTTTCGAGGTTTTTCATCTGGTTGCTGAGCATGTTCTGGCTGTATCCCAGATAGTACAGGGACCCATCCATGTATTTGCTTTTTTGATACAACTCAATGGCCTCTTTGAATTTTGTGACCGCTTCTTCCCAACTTTTTTTGTTGACAAACTGTTTAGCCAGTTCATAAGCTTGCTTGGCTTCCTCCTTGGCTTGTTTTTCTTTTTCTTCCTGCTGGGCCAATACTGTACCTGTGAAAGCCAGGAACAAAACCAACAGGATGGAAACGAATTTTGCGTATCTCATGATATTCCTCCTTATATTGTTTTAGAAACTTCTATTTCGTACAGGATCCCTCTTTCTTGGATAAGCTCCTTGATCATCGAAAGCGTGTGGGCATCATCCCCCTCCTGGTTGGCGATTTCCCGGAGGACGAGATCCACATCTTCGAGGATCTCTTTCGTAGAGGGGTCCTCATCCGCGATCATCCGTTTGAGTAGGATGTTCTGGATGATCAAATTGCGGACGATATTTTTGTCTATGGTGATCGTACCATTTTCAGGGGATGCTGTGTAATTGGCGTATTCGACCAAGACAGGCTTCAGACTCTCGAAGTGCTCCTGTATCGAGGGATACATAGCACTCTGGCTTCCCTCGAGGAGCATGGATCTGCTCTCGGCTGGTTTAAGAAAGGCCATCCTCCCGAAGAAAAATCCCACGGTAAACACGATGAGCAGGGCAGCTGAGGCGTATGCCCATCTGGGGTACAAAAGAAAACTCTTTTTCTTACGCTCTTTGCCTTGAATTCCGACATCGATCGTGTTCCAGCACTTTTCCCAATTCGCCTCGGGGATATCGTCGGTTTTTGTCTCATCTAAAACCTGGAAGATCTTTTGGGTATATGCGAATTCCTCAGCACAATCGGCACATCCTTCGATATGTGCCATAAGATCTTTGGCGTCGTTTTCTCCAAGTTCACCATAAAGGTGCAAAACGATTTTTTCCTTATATTTTTTGCATGCCATAGTCCTTCTCCCATAGATATTTTTTCAAGGGACTTCTAATGGCTGATACCGCCCGGAAGAGTTGTTTTTTTACGCTTCCTTCCGAACAGTCGAGATATTCGGCGATTTCTTTGATGCTGAATTGTTGGTAGTGCTTGAGGATGAAGGTCATCCTCTGTCTGGGTGAAAGCTCCTCCACAAGATGGCTTATTTTCTCGCGAAGCTGTTCGAGCCCGATGGTATGTTCTGGATTGGAATGGTTGCTCCCGATCGTTTTTTCCCATTTGTCCCAGTCCGAGAAATCCTCTTTTTTGTTTTTCTTTTTTCTCAGATAATCGATGCTGCAGTTGATGCCGATCCGGTAGATCCAGGAGGAAAAGTTTGTCTCGTTTTCGACCTTGTATTTATCCAGGTAGTTATATGTTTTGATAAAGGTTTCCTGGAGGATGTCTTCGGCATCCTCCTTGTTTTTCGTGTACTGGTAAGCCAGCGAGAAGATTCGTTTTCGGTTCTGTTCAAAAAGCATACGAAATGCCTCCGTGTCGCCCTGTTGGGCCGATTGCACAATAGCTCTTTCAGTCATTCTTTGTACTTCACCTATCAAAACGCAAAAAACACTCTTTTAGTTGACAATTAATTGGGGGACAGTATACTCTTTCACCAATTTCCCAAATATCAATATTAATTAAGTGAAAGAGTATACTGTCCCCGAATTTAATTTGTGACGGTTTTCCAAACCCTAAGGAAATTGCCACCAAGGATTTTTGCGATGTCCTCATCCGCATATCCCCGTTTTTTTAATCCTCTTGTGATATTCGGATAGTCCTGTGCGCCCCGAATCCCGACAGGAGAAGGAGTGCGGGGGTACATGTCTGCTCCAAGACCAACATGGTCCACTCCTGCGATTTTAACTGCGTGGTCGATGTGGTCGAGCACATCATCGATTGTCGGAAGATTCTCCATGGGCCAGTCCTGGCCTGCCCTGAGGTGCTCTATAGCAATCCGAGCATCTAGATCTTCAACAGAGGGAGTCTTCCTGAACCAGGGCTGGCTGATGGCAATAAGGTCTCCCATGGCTTTGTTATACTCCGGTGTGAGAAAAGGGAGGACAAACACGATTCCGATAACCCCTCCATTATCGCCGAGTACTCGAAGCATTTTGTCGCTCATGTTGCGATGATGGGGATTGAGAGTGCGACAGCCGGAATGAGAGGCAATAACCGGATCTTCTGTCGTTTCCATCACATCAAAAAAAGTTTCATCCGACACATGAGAGATATCGATGATCATCCCGATTCGATTCATCTCCTTGACGACTTTTCTCCCAAGTTCGTTCAGGCCTCCCCATCTTGGCTTATCACCGCTGGAGTCCGCCCATCCGTGGCTAATGTTGTGGGTGATAGTCATCGAGGAGACACCGAGGCTATGGAATTTCCTTAAAAGTTCCAGGTCGTCCTCGATGGCATGCCCCCCTTCGATCGCGAGAGGCATCGCGATTTTTCCCGCTTTCACGATGCGCTCCACATCCGCACCAGTCCGGGCCAGCTCGACGGAATCAGCATTTTTATCGATGGCCTTTTTCATTGCTTCGATCAATTGAAAAGCCTGTTGGGCGCATTTATCCGGGTACAGAAAATTCTGGACAAAGAGGGCCACAGTCTGAACATCGACTTGCCCCTCTTTCAACCGCGGAATATCCACGTGACCGGCAGGAAGGCGAACGCCAATGTCCAGCTTTTCATACAAAACCCTGTAGACCAGGTCGTTGTGGCAGTCCCAAACGAGAGCTTCCTTGTGAAGCTTATCTACCTCGTCCTGGCAGAAAGAAGTGATATTGATAATGAGGAATAAAAACATGCATAGAGAAAAAAACCTGATCGATCTTATAGAATTTTTCATGGGATTCACCTCCCCTTCATTTTATAGGCATTTATTGCTAAACTCTAGGCAATATATTTATGGAATAGGATCTGAAATTTTTGACTCGATAATTAAGTAATCAAGTATCCCGGCACCAAATTAATAGAATTTACTTTGTTCTTTACGTCTTTATTTAAATGAAATATCATTAAACGGGAGATTTGAAATGAAGGTATTGAGCGATAGTTTGAGCTTTTCGACAGGTGGTTTTAACGACACGATCGACATCACCCCAGAGGTTTCTCACAAGCTGGCCGAGAATGGATTAAAAAACGGCACGGTCACGCTTTTTGTCCCAGGATCCACAGGCGGTTTCACTACCATCGAATATGAATCCGGCCTGGTCAAGGATTTCACGGAATTTATGGAAAAAATCATCCCCAGCGATGTGACCTACCATCACGATGCCCGCTGGGGCGACGGCAACGGTTTTTCCCATGTGCGCTCCGCCCTTCTCGGTCCCTCTCTGACCGTTCCGTTTAACAACGGCCAGTTGACTCTTGGGACATGGCAGCAGATTATCTTTGTCGATTTTGACAACCGGGCGCGAAACAGGACGATCGCGCTCCAGTTTATCGGGGAATAATGGCGGACATCAAGGACAAACTCGAAAGGATCAAGAAAGAACGCCAAACCCGTTCCAAGTCCCAGCAAGTGTCCAGCACCTGGAGAAAGATCCAGGAGAAGGAAGACCTATCCACCAAAGAAAAACTCGAACGCCTGATCAATCTCACCCGCCAGGAAAAACCGAAAGAATCCCAAGCCCCGGCCTTCGAGAATCTTCCCAGAGAGCCTCTCCAATGGCTGGAAAACAGCTATGCTCTGGATGTGATGTACGGGAGGATCAAACTCGCTGCTGGTCTCGAGATACACGGCGAGGTTCTCGCTTGTCTCAGCCAGGAT
>DAOVBT010000367.1 GCA_030670375.1 Candidatus Aminicenantota bacterium
AGCTAGAACATAGGCCAAAACATCGATAGAAATCAAAAACAATCCTGCCGCTTTAAGGATCCGGCAATTGACAAAGATCACGGCCGGCGCTACGATCGCCGCTAATGCAAGAGCAACTCCATCATCACAGATAACAGAACCGATGGCGTTACCAATGGCGAGTTCTCCTTTTCCCCTGATTGCTGCGATCAGGGTCACACCAAACTCAGGGGCTGTCGTCCCCAGGCCCACCAGGACAATTCCAATCAACAGCTTGGGAACATTCAATATGCGTGCGATACTTGACGCCCCGTCTACAAAATAAGAAGCGCTCCTGAACAGAATAGCAAAAGCGACGATAAGCGCAGCAAAATAAGTATAAATCATCGGAGGTATCTAATTTTTATACACAATCTCCCCATTGAGGACGGTCATAATAACTTTGGTGTCTAAAATCTTTTCGGGGGAGATTTCAAAAAGATTCTGATCGAGAATGACAACATCGGCCAATTTTCCCTCCTCCAAAGATCCCTTGAGGTGTTCGGCAAATTCCGTGAAAGCGGCATTCAGAGTGTATCCCTTGATGGCCTCTTCCATAGCAATTTTCTGTTCAGGAAACCATCCATCGGGATTGTTTCCGTCCAAAGTCCGGCGTGTGACCGCAGCATAAATCCCGGTCAGCGGATTAATCGGAGCCACAGTCCAATCCGATCCAAAGGCCAACACAGCCCCACTCTCTAAAAGGGATCGGAATGCATAGGTGTGACGACTTCTTTCGCTGCCGATTTTTTGCTCTGCCCAACGGCCATCATCGATGGCATGATAGGGTTGAACAGAAGCGATAACACGGAGCTTTCCAAACCGTTCAAAATCCTCTGGGATGAGATGCTGGGCATGTTCGATCCTCCAACGCCGATCCCTTTTCTCGTTTTTTTCCATGACCTTTTCAAAAAGATCCAGAATGATATGATTGGCTTCATCTCCGATAGCATGAACGGCTACCTGCAGACCTGCCTGATCGGCTGCCATCAGTCTTTTCTCCATGATCCCTTCCGGAAACATATCCGCGACCAACAAGCCTCGTTTCGACGGATCATCCGAATACGGATCAAAAAAGAGCGCTGTCGAGGAGCCCAGGGATCCGTCCATAAAACCTTTGAGTCCGGCAATTTTCAGAAAGTCGCTTCGCGGAAAAGCTCTCTTTTCAGGTCCGGTCAAAAGATCGATCGCAGAAATGGGAATATACACATACAGGCGGGCAGTCAGTTTTTTCTGATCCAAAAGCTCCCTGTACACCTCAAAATTCGATGTATAGGACATGTCATGAATCGAAGTCACGCCAAAACTGTTGGCATGCTTCAAGGCCACCTCGATGGCCCCCCTTTTTTCCTCAAGAGTGGGCTCTGGAATGTGCTCCATAACGAGATCCATTGCCGCATCCTTCAAAATTCCCGTCGGCTCTCCTGTCCGTGGATCCCTGAGAATTTCTCCCCCATCCGGCGCGGGGGTGTCCTTCGAGATTCCGGCAATCTTCAGCGCAACGCTGTTCACGAGAACCATATGACCATCATGACGATTCACACAGACAGGATTGTTGGGAGTCACAGGATCGATCCATTCCTTTTTTGGCAATTCCGGCGGATCAAACTGCTGATGATCCCAATTTCCGTTGAGGATCCAGGCTCCCTCTCCCAGCTCTCGGGCTTTATCTTCGATCCGGGAAACAAAGTCATCTGGAGTTTGTACCTCTCTCAATTGCACATTTGACAGGGAGAATCCTCCGTCGAGAAAGTGCGTGTGAGAGTCTATGAAGCCAGGCAGCATAAATGCACCTTCCAAGTTTATCACTTTGGTCGAATCTCCGGTTACTCTTTCCATTTCCGATGAAGACCCAACTTTAATAATCCTGTTTCCCTTGATAGCCAAAGCCTCAGCTTTAGACTGATTCGGATTCACCGTCCACACGACGCCGTTAAGAAAGACGATGTCGGCCATCGCGTTTTTTGATGGTGATTGGCAGGAGAAAATTAGCCCTAATAACAAAACCATGGTTATGAAAATGAGCCATTTCATGATTACCTCTCAAACTAGATTATTCATGATAAATACCGATACCTCTATTTACATTCAAAAAAATAAAATTTTCAAATACATTCAAATTACTCATCGGCATTTTTTATGAATAATCTAGTTTACTTTTTTTTTATGAGAGGAATTCTGGAAAAATCCTCCGGGATCGTCAGCTCCCCTCGGAAATTTTTCCTGATTTCTTCCTCGATCTCCCCGATAGAAAAATCGATCTCTCCAAAGAAATGACAGGGCACCAGGTGTTTTACCTCAGCCTCCTGGGCCATCTCCCCCAAGGTCAAGGAATCCGTGTGCATGGCATAAAGCGAAGGATATTCCTCGAAGATCCTTGAGGGGGCACTGCAGTCATGGATCAAATAATCTATGTTTTGCACTCGTTGCAGCAACTCGGGAAAACGGGGAGTGTCTCCCGAGTAAAGCACCTCCATCCCACCCTCTATCTTGTGAAAACCGACAGCCATAGAGGAAGGGCTGTGGGGGACCTTATAAAAAGAACAGGTCAAGCTCGGAGAAATCCGATAGTTCTCTCCTTCCACGACCGGGATAAAATTCACGTGGCACTTAATCTTTTCACTCCTCAGATTAAAAAGATCGAGCAATTCCGCACAAAAATTCACGCTAAGCTCTGAACCGAGAATTTCGATGACACTATCGTCAAGCATCAAGCTGTGTATCAAAGAAGGCAATCCATATATATGGTCGGGATGAATGTGGGTGACAATTATGGAATGGACACTTCGGGGATCGACCTGGGCTTTTTTCAATTTATGGATCACACTCCCGGGGCAGTCGATCATCGCCGCTGTGTCTTGGCTCAAGAGGAGAAAAGATGTATTGTCTCTCTCCTCGGTCGCCACGGATCCACCGGTTCCGATAAAAAGAAGTTCACTCATCGGCATTTTTTATGAATAATCCAGGTCACATCATTTATATAAAAAAAAGGAGTGTCATGCAAGAGTTGACAGCCAAGTCGGACTTTGGATAATAGAAGACATGAAAAAGAACGAAATATCCGTCTCAGCTCCAGGGAGGATCTGTCTGTTCGGCGAACATCATGATTATTTCGGTCTGCCCATAATCGCTGCCGCTATCAACTTGAGAATATTCATACGGGGAACATCCAGAGATGACCATCAG
>DAOVBT010000098.1 GCA_030670375.1 Candidatus Aminicenantota bacterium
AGATCAACAAAAATATCCAGGGCAAAAAATCTATGTTGTTATTATTGAAGACTTTATTTATCTGGTCCCGCATATTATCCAAAAAGAATGTATATTTTTAAGAACAACCATCTCAAGTAGAAAAGCTACAAAGGTTTATAAAAAAGAACAGGGAGGACAAAAATGAAATACGATGAAGAAGAAAAAAAAATCATAGATGCTTATGAAAGCGGAAAAATGAAACTTTCTACACCAACGAAAAAAGAGATAGAAAGTATCAAAGCCATGGCCAAAAACACTTTTAAAAAAGACAAACGAATCACCATAAGACTTTATGACCATGATTATAAAGGGATTCAAAAAAAAGCAATGGAAATGGGTATCCCCTACCAGACTCTCATCTCCGGTATAATTCACCGATATATCGAGGGGGAATTAGTATCAAAAAATAGATGACATCCAAACAGGCTATAGTTTTTGACTTATGTGCTGATAGGCTTCTTGGAGTGCTTGTTCGAGGTTTTCTTTTTTTTTGCCGGAAATCTCGACCAAAGAAGGTCTTCCTCCTCCTTTGCCCTCGATCAGAGGAGAAACGACCGGCACAATCTCTCGCATATCCAAACCGAGACTCTCAGAACAGGCGAGGAAAACATGTACCCTCTCTCCATTTTTAAGACCAAAAAGCACGACAAATTCCCCTTTCCTAATGGTAAGGAGGGTCAGAAGCCTGATCTCCTCTTGAGATCTATCGGTAAAAATCCGCTTGATGAGCTTTCCCTCGGCCTTTTGCATAATTTCAACAGCCTCATACTGAATGATTTTCTCCTGCAATTTGCGGTTTTTTCTTTTCTGCATTTTGAGATCAGCGGTGAATTTTTCAAAGGTAGCAAGGACTTCCTTGTCATCGACAGTCAGGCTGTTGGACAAAGTTCTCAGATCCCGATGTTTTCGGGCGTAATCCTGCAGCGCTCGAATTCCACAGATGAATTCCAGCCGCACATTGTCTCGGATCCTCTCCCATCTTAAAATTTTGATCGTGCCGATCTCACCCGTGCTTCGCGGATGGGTTCCTCCACAGGCAGTGTGATCAAAATCCGACACTTCAACGATCCTTATATCCCCTTTCTTTTTCGGGGGTCTTCTCAACTGGACGTTGGAAATTTCTTCTTCCCGGCAAAAACTAGTTTTTATCTCCTTGTTTTGGAAAACCAAATCATTTGCAAGCCTTTCAGCTCGTTCTGCTTCCTCCTCACTCATGTTCCGCATATCCACTTCGAGCGTTGATGTTTCATCCCCCAGATGAAACGAGCGGGTAGCGGCATCAAAAAGCTGGACAAAGCACTGGGAAAGGATGTGTTGGCCGGCGTGTTGTTGCATATGATCAAATCGAGTGCTCCAGTCGATTTCACCTTTCACAGCATCCGAAGAGACGTCTTTTTCGAGCACATGAATGATCTGGTTATCCTTCTCTAAAACATGGACGACAGGAACCCTGTCAAGAGTTCCTTTATCTGCGGGTTGTCCTCCACCCTCTGGATAGAAACAGGTCTTATCGAGAACAACGGCTGGATTCCCATCATGAGTAAGGTTTTGGATCACATCGGCTTCAAATTCGACCCGATACGGATCATCAAAATACAATCGCTTCGTTTTCTCAACCATCACATCCTCCTTTCCCAAAATAGAATTTTAGAGGAAAGATATATGAAGCTTATTTTTTATCTTTTGCTAAATTCAAAATACGGGGAGTGAGTTTAAAATGTGTTTTGGCCACCTTGCCCAATACATCCGCGCCATGCTTTTTCATCAGTAGCAATCCCACCTCCTCGGATTTTGGAGAGGAACCCTTCGGTATGTCGATTTCGAAATCTTTTGAGAGAAAATACAATCGCCTGAGAAATTCGGCTCGAGCCAGGATCGAAGCGGCTGCCACAGCCATGTCATCTTCGGCTTTTGGCCTCTGAATCAGCTCGATATTTCTCCCCTTTTTCATCATGGCATTTTCCACAAACAGCCTATCCCCGAACTGGTCCGTGATCGCTTGTGTGCAGGCGACCTCTTCCAAAATGTTCTCGATAGCCCGGGCATGAGCCCATGCCAAAATGCGATTCAGATTTTTCAGCTTGCCGTAAAGCTCGTTATATTTTTCTGGGCCGATGGCCACGACAGAATGTTTATATCCCTTTCTGACAAGATCCGCCATTTCCTTGACCCTGTTATCGGAAAATCTTTTGCTGTCCTTCACCCCCAATTCCTGCAGCACCTTCTGCTGTTCATCCGGAACATAAACTCCTGCCACAACAAGGGGTCCGAAGTAATCCCCTTTTCCCGATTCATCGGTACCGATATGTCCCTTTTCCGTCGGAAATAGTCCGGTCTGACGCATGGATCTAGTTACTATGACAGGAGATGCCTGTCTTTGGCTTCTTTTATCAAATCATCCCTGAACCTAGGATGGGCGATGTCGATGAGCGCCTTTGTCCTTTCCTGGAGGTTTTTTCCATGAAGATAGGCCACCCCGTATTCCGTCACCAAATATGTAACATCGGCACGGGTGGTCACGACTCCTGATCCCTTTTTAAGAAACGGGACAATCCGCGACATTTCATCACCTTTTGCTGTGGAAGGCAACGCGATGATGGGTTTTCCTCCTTTTGAGTGAACGGCTCCTCTGATGAAATCCACTTGGCCGCCAAAACCGCTGTAAATATAAGTCCCGATCGAGTCGGAACACACCTGCCCTGAGATATCCACCTCGATCGCCGAATTGATGGCGATCATGTTATCGTTCTGAGCGACTTTGAACGGATGATTGGTGTAATCGGTGGGGTGTGCCTCAAATATGGGATTGTTATCCACAAAATCATACAGCTTACTCGATCCGAGAATGAACGTCAAAATCACTTTGTAAGGATGGAAGGTTTTTTTGGCTCCGGTGATGATCCCCGCTTCGATAGCCTCCATCGCACCGTCCGATACCATTTCCGTATGAATCCCCAAATCCTTTCGTCCTTTGAGAGCAGACAAAACCGCATCCGGGATCCCTCCAATGCCCAATTGGAGGGTGGAGCCATCTTCAATCAAGTCTGCGATGAAATGGCCGATCTTGCGTTCAACCTCGGTGAATGGCTTTTTCTTCAACTGGGGAAGATCCTCGGAAATCTCGACGATTTTGTTAACACGCGAGACATGAATAAAAGAATCCCCCAATACTCGCGGCATTTTCTCGTTAACCTGAGCAACGACAATCTTGGCCATCTCGGCGGCCGCTTTGGAAGCAAGGACCTCAACGCCATAACTCATGAAACCGTGTTCATCGGGGAGAGAGAGATGAAGCATGGCCACATCGATCGGCATTTGTCTGGAATAAAAAAGATTGGGAATTTGGTGGAGAAAAATCGGGATATAATCAGCCCTTCCCTCGTTTATGGCTTTTCGATCTGCGGGCCCGACAAACAAAGAATTGTGGCGGAAATGTCCCTCCATTTCCGGTTTTGACAGCGGATCCTCTCCAAGAAGAAGAACATGAACAAGTTCAACATCGTTCAGGTTGTCCTTTCTCTCAGCCAAAGCATTCAACAGCACATATGGGGTGGCTGCGTTGCCGCTTATGTAAATGCGGTCGTTGCTCTTGATATCAGAGACCGCTTTTTCAGCTGTTACCAATTTTTTTTTGTAATCATCTACCCAAGACATCTGATCCTCATTTTTTTCTATGGTTTTGGAGATACTTATCCATCTCATTGGCTGCAATTCTGGCATCTCCCATAGCCAGGATAACAGTCGCTCCTCCGCGAATGATATCGCCACCTGCGTAAACACCCTTCATGCTGGTCGCCATGGTGTCCCAATCGACTTCGATGTTTCCCCATCTTCCCACTTTGAGCTTGGGAGTGGTTTGAGGAATCAGCGGGTTAGGGCTGTTTCCGATCGCGACAACGACCAGGTCTGCCTCCATGATAAATTCCGATCCTTCGATCGGAATGGGCCGGCGCCGTCCTGAGTCATCGGGCTCTCCCAGTTCCATCTGTATGCATTCCATGGCTTTAACGTGGCCCTTATCGTCTCCGATAAACCGCGTAGGAGTGGTCAGAAAATGGAACTTGATTCCTTCTTCCTCTGCATGATGCACTTCCTCGGTCCTGGCAGGCATTTCCACCCTCGAGCGGCGGTACACGATGGTCGATTCCTCGGCACCCAGTCGCTTTGCGGTTCGCACCGAATCCATGGCCACGTTTCCTCCGCCAAGAACGACGGCATTTTTTCCCAAATAAACAGGCGTGTCGTATTCAGGAAATTCAAAGGCTCTCATCAAATTAACCCGTGTCAAGTACTCGTTGGCCGAATAAACACCGACCAAATTTTCACCGGGTATCCTCATGAAATTCGGCAATCCGGCACCCGTTCCGACAAAAAAGGCATCAAAACCTTCCTTTTTCAATTCTTCAAGGGTGGCCGTCAAGCCCACGACAAAATTCGTTCTCAGTTCCACACCCATCTTCTGCAGATAATCCACCTCGGCTTCCAGGATTTTTTTCGGAAGCCTGAATTCCGGGATCCCGTACCACAACACACCACCAGGAACATGAAGCGCTTCAAAAATCGTGCACTGGTGTCCTTTGAGGGCCAAATCTCCGGCAACGGTCAATCCTGCAGGTCCTGACCCGATGATCGCCACTTTTTTTCCTGTAGATGGCGGCAAAGAAGGAATAAACACATCTCCCTTATTCCTCTCGTAATCGGCTACAAATCGTTCCAAATTTCCGACGGCAACCGGCGTCCCCGTGGCTTTTTTCAGGTTGCAGACCACTTCGCATTGGGTTTCCTGCGGACAGACCCGTCCACAGATGGCAGGAAGGGCATTGGTCTCTTTGATCTTGCGAACACTTTGATCAAAATCACCTATCTCGATCATTTTGACGAACGCCGGGATGTCGATACCCACGGGACAACCCTTCACACATTGCGGATTGGCACAATCCCAACATCTCTTAGCTTCAGCGATGGCAGCCTTGGCATTCAAACCTCGGTTGACTTCGAAGAAATCCTGGTTCCGTTCGTCCGGATCTCTTTCCGGCATCTTTTGGCGCTTTAACTTCATGCGTTCTTTCATGGGAAATGATTTTCGCAGTTCCTTGCGCCAATCCTGGTTAAAACCGGCCCGCAGTCTTTCTTTCAGCTCGGGTGGCAAATCTTTTTTATTCTCGGCCATTGTTCACTCTTTCCTGTTTTAAGCTTTAGGGGAAATTTTTCTTTTCCCAGTAACACATGGAATGGATTTCATCATCGAAATAGGATTTCCTTCTTATAAAAAGCTCATCCCAATCGACCAAATGACCATCAAAATCCGGCCCATCCACACAGGCAAATTTCGTTTTACCGCCGACGGTCACACGGCACGCCCCGCACATTCCTGTTCCATCCACCATGATGGGATTAAGGCTCACCAATGTTTTGATTTTGTGAGACCTCGTCGCCTCCGCACATGTGTACATTAGATAGGTGCAACCGATAGAATGGATACGGGCGATTTTTTTCTCTTTTTTAAGAAGACTTTCCAATGTATGGGGAATGAATTCTTTGCAATCATAAAAACTGTCACGACTGGAGACATGAAACTGATCGCTCACAGCTCTCAATTTTTCTTCCCAATACAAGAGATAGTTTGCTTTGACATCGAGCAGCGTTATGATTTTGTTTCCCTTTTCTTTCAAGGCTCGGGCAATCGGATAGATGGCTGCTATCCCAAAACAACCACCTGCAACAAGCACGGTCCCAAATTTTCCTATTTCAGAGGGTTTTCCCAAAGGCCCGACAAAAACAGGCACATCATCCCCCGCATTGAGCTGGGCAAGTTTATGAGTAGAAGTCCCGACGAGCATAAAAACAGAGGTGATAGAGCCTTTCTTTTTATCCCAATCCGCAATGGTTAACGGGATCCTCTCTCCCTTCTTATCGGGCATGATGATGACAAATTGGCCAGGCCGACATTTGCGGACGATTTCTGGTGCTTCAACTT
This sequence comes from Candidatus Aminicenantota bacterium, assembly GCA_030670375.1. Taxonomy (GTDB): domain Bacteria; phylum Acidobacteriota; class Aminicenantia; order Aminicenantales; family Aminicenantaceae. The sequence continues at coordinate 5,999 of DAOVBT010000098.1, forward strand.
CGATAACATGGATATTCGGAACCAATCGCTCTCTTTTTAATATCTTAGCCATTATTTTCCTCTTTTAATTTTAACCGGTAGTGGAAGGAGGAAGCTGGCTCTTACCGTACCTTTGGGAACAGCTTCAGTGATTTTAGCTACTCCATTCCTTTTTTCCGTAGCAGATTCCATGGTAATCAATTCTCCATCTTTTAGTTTTAATGTTTTTGCATCTTCGGGATTTATCTTGATCCATCGTGCATTTCTCACGATTTCAAAGCCTTTGATTTCCCTGCTTAAGACAAGATTTCTGTAAGTATCCAAGTTGTAATCTGTACACAGGATAAATGGGAACTTTTTCCCGGCCTTCGAGACGTTATCCTTGGACTTCAACAGCACAAATTTCGGTTTTCCCTTGTTTATGTTCGTTAGGCTGATCCTCGCAAAGGCTGGAATCGTTTTTTTCAATTCTTTCAGAATATCCTGGGACTTCTTGTAATCAAAGCCCTTCTTCCCCCGTTTTTTTGCCAATTGGCTAAGGATCCACCAATCCGGTTTGGCTTCACCGACAGCTTGGATGACCTTGGTAAAACTTTGAATCCTTCCCTCCACATTGACAACTGTCCCATCTGTTTCTGCAAAAGTGGTCGCAGGTAAGACGACATCGGCTCTTTCAGCAACTTCATTCATGTAACTGTCTTGCACAACAAGAAACTCCGTCTTTGTTTTTTTATCTAGAGGAATCGAACCGATCACATACAGAGCCTTTATCTGCCCCTCTTGTGTATCTTGGATGATCTGCGACAAAAGTTTTGTCTTGCGTGAGTTGTTTCGCTGGATTTCGAATACGCCTCTGTAATTGCTCTCCAGTCCTAGCGGGATCAGTTGGCCTTTACACAGGAGGGATAGATTCCATAAGGCTGCCATATTCTTATTTTCCCCGGAAAATGGAGCCAAGCCCTCGCCTGCGATAAAACAAGGCTCGCTTCGCATCAACATGTCAGCAGCATAAAACAAACTCTTTTCATCTACCCCAATATCTTCTGTAGCTTTGGACAGATTGAGCTTATCCAATGATCTCCTGAAGGATTCGTAG
>DAOVBT010000217.1 GCA_030670375.1 Candidatus Aminicenantota bacterium
TAATTACCATATGCCGGATTGGCAATCGAAGGAAATCGGGTACACAGAGGTTACTACAGGGGACGGGGGATTGCACACGATTTTTGTGTACAAAAAATAGAAAATTCCAGGGCGGGATCATACCTAGTTTGACCCCAATGATCATCAGAGAAATTCAAGCCAAAAGCATCCTGAACAAATCGAAGATATTCAATTATTGCCTCAATCCTTACACAGGATGCCAAACTAACTGCCAATACTGCTATGCGCGTCTTTTTATGCCTCGCTATTCTGGACACAAAGAGCCCTGGGGAGAATTTGTGGATGTAAAAGTGAACGCGGTGGATCTTCTAAGGCGACAGCTAGAACGGACAAAAAAAGGCACGGTCTGGATTTCCTCGGTTTGTGATCCTTATCAATCGCTCGAGGCCAAATACAGGTTGACCAGGGGGTGCCTGGAAGAGCTTCTGAAAAAACAATTTCCTATCAACATCCAGACAAAATCAAAGTTGGTTCTCCGGGATCTGGATCTATTCAAGCAGTTTGAGACTATCGATGTGGGCTTTACGATCGCGACGGATGACGAAAGAATGGCCAAGCTTTTCGAACCTCAGGCCTCGCCTGTGAAAGAAAGGATAAAAGCGCTGGAAACCATCCATGATGCGGGCATCCGGACCTTCGCCTTTATTGGCCCTCTTTTACCAGGAAATCCAGAGAAGCTCGTCGATAATCTGGCTGGAAAGGTCGATTACGTGTATATTGATAGGATGAACTACACAAGTGCGATCAGGAAGTTTTATCGATATCATGGATTGGAAGAGGCTTTGAAAGACACCTTTTTCCGGGAGTATCGGGATCGGCTCGTTCGGGAATTGAAAAAGAATCGAATGGTTTTTGAAGACCTCATTCAATAAATAAAGGGGAAAAAATGACAATCAATAAAACCTTCATGTGGAAAATCTGCCTTTTCCTGGTTTTGTCGGGATCGCTTTTTGCAGGAAAAAACCTCGATCCTCCGCCGAACAAGCCGGCCGAATTGACCGTTCAGGACCAGAAGATCATGATGGCATATGAGGGCAAACCTCTATTTAAGGCCGAAATCCGGGGGGAAGGCATAAAATTCAAAACAAACACGATGACAGAAACCAGCGGCGACCGAGTCACACAACTTATTCAGATTAACACAGATAGTTTTCGGGATTCGGTCGAAGTTGTGGGGGAGATTTTCGGGAGCGATGAGTCCTTTCCATGCGAGGCCGACCGGAGGGACCGTGGGTTGGCCGTTGTCCGGCATTCCTCTGGACTGAGCCACAGTTTGTTGAACCGAGGAGTTTACGACAGGAACCGCGACTGGGTGATTTCCGTGGACCACAACCCGAGCGTCCGGATCAATCCTGTGGAGGGTGGTACTGGAGGCCGGACCTTCAACATCCGGATCCGCGGTTATGAGATCATCATCCGCTTCCGCCCCCGTTTTTACCAGAAACACCGGGGATTGGAGTACTTTGAGCCCTGGTCGTACAAAGTCTGGCCGGATCCTATCGTGGGGTGGTGCTCCTGGTTTGCCTATTTCAAAGATATCACCGAGGAAAACATCAAAAAAACAGCCGATGTTTTGGCCGCGGCTCTAGCTCCCTACGGGTATGAATACTTGCAGATAGACGATGGATTCCAAAGGGATCAAGGACTGCCGGAGTACTGGCTGGAACCCAACGACAAATTCCCCGGTGGATTAAAACACCTGGCTGATTACATCAAAGGCAAGGGATTGAAGCCTGGAATTTGGACCAACATGGCCTTCAATCAACAGGAGTTTGCGGAAAAGAATAAGGAGATGTTTGTCCTGGATAGAGCCGGCCGCGTGGCTAGGGGAAATTGGATCGACATTTCCGTGGATGGGTCGAATGTGCAGGCAGTCGATCAAATCATCCGTCCCGTGTACAGAGGTCTGGAGGATATGGGCTGGGAATATTTTAAGGTGGATGCTCTGCGGCACTTGCGGTATGAAGGTTACAACAGCAATCCGGAACACTTTCGGAAAAAGGGAGTGGACCGGGGAGAGGCATACAGAAAGTTGGTCCTGGCCATCCGGGAAGAGATCGGAAGGGAGCACTTCATGCTGGGGTGTTGGGGAATCCGGCCAGAGCTCGTCGGCATCATCGATGGGTGCCGGATAGGAACGGATGGTTACTCTTTTGCCGGGCTCTCTCAATACAACTCCTTCAATAATGTCATCTGGCGGAACGATCCCGATCATATCGAACTGTCGCCGGAAGAGGCCTACCGGTCCACGATGGTGACTTCGTTGACAGGATCGCTTTTTCTTTTGACGGACAAACCTGAAGTGTACCTGGCGGATATCGTCGATCCGGCCAAAAGAGCGACGCCTGTTTTGTTTACATATCCCGGTCAGATATTCGATGTGGATCCCAGTCGTTCGCAACATCTCGACCGGGTCGATATGGAAGTCAGCGGGTCCGGTCCCAGAATATTCGATGCCAGCCGAACGCCCTCGGTCCATCTGTTCCTGATGGAAATCAACAAACCTTTTGAAAACTGGGTTCTCCTAGGGAGAACGGGTGGATATTTCGAAACCATTCCTTTCCATGAGTTGGGACTGGATACTGATCAAGAATTTTATGTTTATGAATTCTGGTCAAAGAGATTGGTCGGTAGCTTTACCGGAAGTTTTCCCCCTGGAGATATCGACCCAAAATACAACTGCCAGCTCTTCTGCATCCGGGAACGTTTGGACCATCCCCAGGTCGTGGCCACCAACCGGCATATCACGTGCGGAGGATATGACCTTGAAGATGTGCGCTGGGGGGATAACTCACTTTCTGGGAAAAGCCGTGTCGTTGCCAACGATCCCTATATTCTCTACATAACCGAACCGTCCGGTTTTACTCTTAAGAAAGCATCGATCAACGGAAAAGAGATCCGGAAGGTCAAAAAAACAGGGGAATTCGTACAAATCTCATTCCTCCCGACAGAAAACACCATCATAACTTGGAAAGTGGAATACGAATCCGATTAGTTTTTCTCGAGTATCAACCGATTTGCTATCTTATCGGCAGCAATCACGAGCAAAATTTTTCTTAAAATCACTGTTTTCCCCATAAAATCGCAGCTCTAAGCTCTTCAATCGGCAAATATCAACACTAATTATATTATTATCTATGAGTTAGCACAGCCAAGCAATCATTCTGTGCTGTGTCATTCTGTGTAGGATCTACGCCGCTCGTAGACGAAAACACTCAACACCATCAAGCTGAGGCCAAGAAGGAACAAACCCAGGGCTCCTGTGGGCGTGAGAAAAACATCGGAAAAAGCGGAAAAAAACGGTTCCGTTTGTTCGCGGGGATTCGTCACGAAATAAACGAATGGGCCGCCAAAAACCCCCAACAGAAGGACCATCCATTTGAACACATATCCTGGGCCTTTTCTTTTGTAACAAAAAGGAAAATCCTGGCTCATACCTATACAGGCGATCCAAATGAATACTGCTCCGGTTCTGGTTAGAATCCACCAGAGATAATCGAGGCCGATTTGGGCCTGTTGGCTGATCAATGTGCTGAGCCAGAGCAAAATCATCAGGCTTGTCCAGTAGGCCACAAACACAGGATAACGAAAAATCCCGAGCTGTCTAACGGAGACGGGAAGGCCTGTAAAAAATCTGATCCGTTTGGTTTTTATCTCCTCTATCCCCGCTGTGACACCGATAACGACGACAGAAAAAAACATCAGGATCGAGAGCTGCTCTTCCAGATCACCCAAGATGGCATTCGTGATTACAGCTATGAAACCCACAGAGTACAAGAAAACAAACATGACTCTGTCATACGCGATGTCGGTTTTTATCATATTCCACATCATATTCTCCTTTGTTTGACCTTGTATAATATGCTGAGAGGGCTCACGCCTGACTCATGAATCGACATAGGATTTCACACCCTTTCCTCCTTTGAGGATCTGCACGGCGATCTCCTCGATACTCATTCGCATGTCCTGGACATTTTCAGCGCCCAGTTCATGGAGTTGAGACAAAGTGGCCTCAAAATCAGAGGAGATGACCTGATGATCATTCCCCTCTTTTCGATGACTCACTGCAGATTCGAACGTGATGTTTTCCTCAGCAAGCCGGAATGTGATTTTTCTCCACCGGTCGTTCAGGTCTTCCTTGGGCGTGCGGAGCCAGATTTGTCCTTCATCGATAAAGGCCAGCTCGTCGGCCAACCGGCTGATCTCGGGAAGAATATGCGTGGCGTAAAAAATGGCGCGTTCTCCAGTTTCTAAAACCTCGAACAGAACATCCAGCACCTCGGTCCGGACGACCGGATCTATCCCTGACGTCGGCTCGTCCAAAAGGAGCAGCCTGGGGGAGTGGGCGAGAGTCGAAACCAACGATAGCTTTACGCGATTTCCCGTGGACAGGTTTTTTGCCTGTTTGTCCAGAGGAAGCTGAAACCGTTTGGCCAATTCTGCCGCTTTGTTATCCGACCAGTTGGGGTAAAATTGCGAAAGGAACCGGAGGTTTTGCTGTCCGGTCCAGCGCTCGAAAAACACAGGGATGTCTCCAACGTAACCGATATCCCGTTTCCACGCGGGCCTGTTCAAGTCATTCGGACGGCCAAAAATTCTCATCTCACCGGAATCCGCCCTTAAAAGCCCCACAAGGCATTGGATCGACGTGGTTTTACCAGCTCCGTTGGGACCGATTAGGCCAAGCACAGTCCCGGGCTCCAGCTCCAGATTGAGTGGCCCCAGTTT
>DAOVBT010000179.1 GCA_030670375.1 Candidatus Aminicenantota bacterium
CGCTGCTTGTGGGCAAAATAGGTCGCAAGGAAAAGGGCTGCAACCAGGATAAATATATCCATATATTCCAAAACCATAGCTCTGGGCACAGGGGTGAGCAGATCGGGTCGTATGTAATCCGACTGAAAATCGGGTTTGGGAAAGCGCTCCTGAACTTGTGACAAGACAAAAAGAGGACTGAGAAGCAACAGGACAACGAGAAAAATCTTCAGTGGCTTTAACATATTAATCCATTATATATTTTCGGCTCTCATCTCCCTTGAGAATGTAAGGCCGGCTGGCCGGTACGCGTTTCCATGCCTGGGAAGGGCACCTCCTGGCAATAGAGCACTGATTGCAATTCAAACAGCGGTCATGCCGAACCTGCAGGTACAAAGATCCGTTTCCGAAGGAGCTGCAACCCTTTACGCATTTGCCACACCCGATGCACAGTTCCTCATCGATCGTGTATTCAAAATAGGGATCTTCAATGTATGTCCGCTTGATCGCACCGGAGGGACAGAGCTGGCTTTCCGCTCCTGTGTCTCTGGATTTGGCACCGGGCTGGAGATATCCGCTGCACAGGTCGCAATAACCGCACATCGAATAGGAATGAACGCATTTCACGGCCGAGTGGGGCAAAACACAGTTGACCGCACATTTTTCACACTGGATACAGATGTTGGGGTCCAACTGCCAGACCATCTCTTCGGAAGAAGATTTGCTGAACAAAATTCCCGCCAATCCTCCGACGGTCAGGCCCACGACAGTGTGCAAGCTCTTCCGCACAAAATCCCGGCGCTTTATTCGGTCTTCAAATGTTTTTTCTTTCATTTCGGGCCTCTATTTTTCGATATTGATCGATTCAGGGAATCATGATATTCCTGCTTTGTTTCCATGGCTTTGAGCTGCTGACAACCGGGAAGCTTCGAACAAATTCTGCATGGCAAATCGATGGTACAGGAGGTTTCTTTCCCGGAACTGGAGGCCCCCCTCCGACCCAGGGCTAAACCCGCAAACACAAGACCGCTCAATACGACAGTCCGCAATCCATCCTTCATGAACTCGCGCCTGTTTTTCATTTTGTGTGCTTTCTTCATCACAGGATCTCCCGCCTCATATCTTTTTCTTTGCAAAGATCCGGACAAGCTTTTGTTTCGGATCCAAAACATAGATTTTTTGAGCAGAATCAACAGCAAGGTCGAGGCCGACCGTGCCTTCGATGAATTGCTCCGCAGGGGCGACAACGGAAACCAGATTTCCTATCCGGTTGTAGATCTTGACTCTGGCAAGGCCCTTTTCGCTGGTCACAAAAGAGCCGTCCTCCAATAAGGCAAAGTGCGACGGATTGCAGCATCCGCTGAATCCCCGGATTTCCATTCCGAACTCACCCCATGATGTCCGGAAATTCCCATCGACAGAATAATTCTCGAGGGAATGGCGCCCGGTGTTGGCAACCCAGAGAAATCCGTCCGGGTCGACGGCCACGTCAAAATAGGGGCTGGGGATGATAAATCCGGGGACATCTTTGGCTTCGTTTTTATCTCCGATTCTTTGAAGCCTGGTTCCGGATTTATCGAATTTCCATACGATTTCATTCCCTGCGTCGGCGACAAAAACACTTTTTACTGAGATCGCAATCGATGTAATGATGGCCTCTTCACCCAGAGATTCCCAACTGGCTTGTTTTATACCTTCCTGATCGTAAACTTCGACATGATCTCCCATCCCTAGATACAAATCGTTGTTATTGTCGACAGCCAAACAATGGACCGGCACATTTGTAAAAAAAGAAGACTGCATTGTCCCATCGTTGTTGAAGACAAGAACGGAATCGTTCCCAGACACATAAATCCTATCGTCCGGCCCGACGGCGATTCCGGAAACCTTCGGCAACTGGATGGGAATGCGACCTACTTCAGAGTAATGAATCAAATCGGCATCGCTGGCTTTATAGCTTTTTATATCGTAGGCAAAAGGATTTTGTTGATTTTTTTTCGCATTATCTCGGACAGCCATGGTACCAAAGTAAAGGACGCCCGCCACAGAAACCGCTAAAATCGCCCCTGTCAAGATTTTGTCTCTTTTTAAATTAAAAATACCCATTTCACAGTTTCCAGCTTAGGGATTGGCTCTTAGGTCGATACAGACCAATCGGCGCGAATCCCGCGCGAGCAACCGGCCGTTGATAAAAGCCAATGGCCCCCAAGCATCCACTCCTTCGAGAATTTTGGCCTGAGCCAGTTGAACGTATTCCTTCGCACTGGCTCTGGCTATGGTTAAAACCCCGTCATCACTCAGTATGAAAAACTTATCATCGGCCACGATATAGGGGCCCAGTCCGAACCGATTCGTCTTTCCGCTGGACCAGACAAATCGACTGATGTCATCGGGATGACAACAGACGAATTGATTGCGCAGAGGCCCGGCATCCTTGGGCAATATACAAAAAAGATGTCCCGCATAGAATAGCGGCGTTTGCTGTTCAGACGCCATCCCTTCCTCCGGTTTTATCGTTTGAAGGGCTTCCACCGAAAAAAGACCGTCTTCATGCTTGATTCCGACCATCGAACTGCCCGACCCATACCCGGCCGTCAGAAAGATCCTCCCGTCTCCCAAATAGACAGGGGATGGCGCGATGACATTGTGGTTCCACAAGCGGGATTCAAACAAGATCTTGCCAGCATCCTCCCCATCTGCGGCAACTCCCACAATCCCCCCGATAGCACAGTATACATACATCTTTGTCCCGTGTATCACAAAAGGCATGATAGAGGAATGGGCCATTTTCCAGTTGTTAGGATTGGGCGTTTCCCAAGCCACTTCACCGGTTGCGCAATCGACAGCGATGATCAACGCCTTCCCTCCGACCGCAAAAACCGCTAAGGAGTCATCGATCAGAGGACACTGTCCGGTGTACCACAGGGGTACCTCGGTCCCGTATTCTCTCTCAAGGTCGATTCCCCACCTGAAATCACCCGTCTCCGCATCCACACACATTACGTGACATTTGGGCCCGATCGTCACAACATACTTGTCCGTTACCGCAGGCACGGTCCGAGACATCCCATGATTCCGTTTTATCATGATGTCGTACCCCCGGCGCCAAATCTCTGTTCCATCATCGAAAGAAAAACAGCGCAACACATCCGCTCTCTTTTCTTCATCGTAATCCAGAAGATAAACCCGTCCGTTAGAAACGACAGGGCCGGCATGGCCCTCTCCCAATTCTATGGACCAGAGAATGTTCGGCCCAGCGTCGTTCCATCTGTCGATAAGTGGGATACTTTCCTTGCTGATATTGTCGAAACCGGCGCCTCGGAACCTCGGCCAACTCCCTCGGATCGTGGAAGGGATTCCCTCAAAACTGGCAAAATAAGCCCCGATTTCCACCGCCTCACTTGCGCTTACGAAGCCAGGAGGCCGGTTGTCCATACCAGGAATGCTCTCTGCAAAATCCTTGACCGGATTGTACAGGAGCCACCAAGTCAGAAAAATCAGTCCAAGAAAGGCTGTCCCGATAAGAGTGACGCGGTTTAATAACTTCTCATTCATCACCGATATGATAAACCATGAGGGCATCGCCGTGCCGGATGTAAAGACGCCCGTCCTTTATAACAGGATGGGCCCAGTGTTCGCCAGAGCCTTTTTTTACACGAAAAGAGCTTTTCACTTCAAACTCCTGTGGATTGGGTTTGACCAGAGCCACATCCCCTCTTTCACTGTAACAATACATCATTCCGTCCGAAAAAATGATCGCCCCTTTGTTCCCGATTTTCCTTGCTGTGTACAGGACCTTCCCGGTTTTCCAGTCCAGGCAGTGCCATCCCCGGCCGCTATGGCCCGAGCCATAGATATGGCCATCGACCAAAACCGCAGCCCCCATCTGACTATCCAGTTTTGCCTGGGACCAAATCCGCTTGACGCTCGTTCCGTCTTCGGAGAGCTCGAACATCTGACCGCCGGTGCCATAACCGCTGACCGTGTAAATAAAACCGTTATGATAAAGGGGTGTATTCGCATTGACATCATAATCCGTGACATGGGAATGGCGCCACAAATACTCTCCCGTGTCCGCATCGATGCCGATGACAGACTTGCCTGTCATGGTTACAAGAAGACGTCTTTTTCCGTGTTGGACAAGACAGGGGGAACAGTATCCTGATGTTTCACCGTCTGCTTTGATCTTCCAGATCGTTTTCCCGGAATGCCTGTCCAGGGCGGTAATCGTGACCTTCCGTCCGCCGGGAGTGCAAAAAACACGTTCCCCATCCACAAGCAGGGATTCCGTCATCCCCCACTGCAAATTTCTTGCTCCAAATTGTGCCATCAGATCGACCGACCAAATCTTTTTCCCATCCGTGCTAAAACAGACGGCTTGTCCCTTTGCGCTCATCAGATAGATCCTGTTGCCGACAACGGTCGGAGTCGTCCGGGCACCGGGCCGACTGCCATCCCATTCAGGACCGTAGGATGCCTTCCAGATTGGCTTGCCTTCCGTATCAAAGGCAAACAGAAAGCCTTCTCCGCCGGTCATCCCGGTCAGGTAAACACGATCCGCAGTCACGGCCGCCGAAGAATAGCCATCGCCAAGCCCCTCCATAGACCACATTTCCTTCGGCCCTTCCTCCGGCCAGGTCTTCAATAGACTCTCGTCGGGATAAACGCCATCACGGTTAGGACCTCGCCACTGAGATTCTATTTGTCCAAAGGCCACAGAATAGCCCAAGCCAAAAAAGGTCATAAGGATCACAACGAATATCTTTTTCATTCCACACCTCTATTCAGGAAAACTATATTCTAGGACACTTTGCCTATTCTTAACAATCAACTTATAACCAAGCCTCAATGTTATACTAATCCTATGGAATTAGTAATATAGTACATTTTTCCTATTTTACCGTCAATCAAGCGACAGATTTGGAAGTCCTCCTGATTCATGAATTTGCGCAAGCATCACCATAATCATCCTGAATTTTGAACTCGAATTGAGATAGTAGCAAAACCCGAGTCATAGGACAAATTTCGTCTTTGACATATGGACGTAATATTTTTATTATTACATTTAACACGACTACTAAATCTTGAAGGAGAAAGGAAACCATGCACATCAAAAAAATTACATTCATCATTTTTTTCTTTTTGTTTCCTTCACAGGCACTCCACGCCCAGTTCTACAAAGTCTATGACTACCAACCCACAGAAGCCGGCGAGATAGAAGTGGCGATGTGGAATTCCTTTATCGTATCCAGTGATGTCGACTACAATTATTTCGGACAATCGCTTTCCA
>DAOVBT010000321.1 GCA_030670375.1 Candidatus Aminicenantota bacterium
ATTGGCTTGATGTATTGTTCCTCTGTTCTTGCTTTTTCAAATCAAAAAGAAAAACCGCTTACAAAGGCAGAGGCCAGTGAGTACAAGGCAACCTCGCTGTATGCAGATGTTATGGATTTTATCCAAAGGCTTCAAAAGAAGAGTCTTCGAATGCGAGTAGAAACCTTGGGTGTAAGTGCCGAAGGCCGGAAGATCCCGCTTCTCATTTTCGGAGATCCTGTCCCTTCCTCTCCTCAGGATCTGGTTTATGATGATCGAATGGTTGTTTACATCCAAGCAAACATCCATGCTGGAGAAGTAGAAGGCAAGGAAGCCGCACTGATGCTGGCCAGGGACTTGGCATTAAGCGATAATCCATCCTACCTGGATGAAATCGTCGTGCTGATCGCGCCTATTTTCAATCCAGATGGTAATGAAAAGATCGACCAGAACAACCGAAGAAATCAAGTCGGTCCGGAGCAGGGGGTTGGCATCCGCACCAACGGTTTGGGCCTCGATCTGAACAGGGATGGGATGAAGCTGGAGAGTCCGGAGGTTCTGGGTTTGGTCCAGAATGTCATGTTGCGCTGGGATCCGGCCGTGCTCTTGGACAGCCACACCCATAACGGGTCCTATCATGAGGAGGTAGTCACTTGGGTGTGGTCTCTGAATCCCAACGGGGACACATCCCTGATCCGATACATGAGTGACCAGGTCCGTCCTGGAATCAACAAAATCCTGAAAGAAAAATACGACACCCTATGTATCCCTCATGGGGACTTTATGGACTTTCGCGAGCCCGAAAAGGGCTGGAGACCGTTGGGGCCACAGCCGCGTTATCTCAGCAACTATTTCGGCCTCAGAAACCGCTTGGGCATTTTGAATGAAAATTATCCGTATGCGGATTTTAAAACCCGCGTTATCGGGGCCTATCACCTCTTCCATTCTCTCCTGGAGTATTGTCATGGCCATAAGGACGAGATAACGAGGCTTATCCAGGAAGCGGATCAAAAAACAGTGCAATGCGGCCTGGAGCCCACTGCTGAAAGCCAATTCGGTGTCGAGTACGATGTACGGCCAATCAAGGATAAGATCACAGTCCATGGGTATGTGATGGAACAATATGAGACCGAAAGCGGACGGAGGCGTGTCCGCAGGACAGAAAAAACGCAAACGTACACCATGCCGTTTTTTGCGGAATTTTTTGCAAAAAGATCGGTAAAGCTTCCATTCGGATACCTCATTCCTCTTCCGGTTCCGGAGGTGGAGGCCAAGCTCCGTCAGCATGGCATAACGGTAGAAAAGCTCACACAGTCCGTGACGTTGACGGTCGAATCTTTCAAGGTGACAGAACTCAAAGGGCAAGAGCGACCGTACCAGGGACACCGCCTCAACAGCGTCAAAGGGGAATATGCCGAGGAGGAGATGGAGTTCCCGGCTGGAACTCTGTTCATTCCGATGGCCCAACCCCTCGGCAAAGTGGCGGCTTATCTGCTTGAACCTGAGAGCGACGATGGTCTTCTGGTCTGGAATTTTTTTGACCGCAATCTTGTCCCCCAGTGGGGCAGAGGCCAACAGGTTTATCCCGTATACAAACTTCTCCAACCCACACCTCTGATCAAAGAGGTTGTAGGAGATAATTAGGAGGAACCATGAAAATGCAAAAATATCTATCTCTCTTGATTTGTCTTGTACTCGTTTTCGGCCTTGCCGATCTGGCTATGGCCGAGGAAGGAACGTTTACGCTCGAACAAATCTTGAGTCCGCCTTATCCTTGGAGCCTGGTTTCAGCCAAAAATGCCGACCGCATCGCCTGGGTTTTTTATTCAAAAGGGGAGAGGAATGTTTGGACGGCTGCAGCACCGGATTTCAAGCCTGTCAATTTGACTGGATTCGCCCGAGATGAAGTCTTCGAAATCCCAGAGGTCCATATCACAGACGACGGAAAAACCGTAGTGTTCGTCAAAGGCGGCCGACCCAATAGCGAGGGTTGGGTCACCAATTCCCGGAGTGATCCAGACGGCATGGAGCAGGCAATCTGGGCAGTCAGGACAGATACAGGTCAGCTCTGGAGGGTTGCGGCAGGAAGAAATCCCGTCCTCTCTCCCGACGGTCAATGGATCTTACTTGTGAAAGAAGGATCGATCTACAGTGCTCCTTTGATCCCACCTGCTGTTCCTTGGGCTATCCCAGAGCCAGAGCTTTTATTCAAGGCCGCAGGGCAGAACGGATCACCCCGATGGTCTCCCGACGGTATCCGGATCGCTTTTGTCACCCGAAGGAACGATCATAGCTTCATCGGGGTGTTCGACACCGTAAAAAGAAAAATCACTTGGATCGCTCCCAGTGTGGATCGAGATAGCGATCCGAGGTGGTCGTCAGACGGCACAAAAATCCTTTTTCAGCGAAGACCGGGGTTGCAGTATGGTGCGACCGCGTTCAGAGGATTCAGGGGCCGGGGGCCGATTACCAACATCGCATTTTGGCTAGCTGACACTTCAGAAGGAACCGCACGAGAAATCTGGCGATTCCCCAAAGATGAGCCCCGGTATTACACCTTCCGAAATTTTGAGCTTACAGCCAACGATCGCATTCTTTTCACGGCTGAACGGGAGAACTGGAATCATGTTTTTTCCATGCCCCTTTCCGGAGGAGAGCTCGTGGACCTCACGCCTGGAGAGGCTTTTGTGGAACATCTAGGTCTCTCTAGTGATGGCAAAACCCTGTTTTTCAGCAGCAACATAGCCGATATCCATGGGCGCCACATCTGGAAGGTCCCAACGGATGGCAACAGCCAAGCTGTACAATTGACCGAAGATGCCACCATCGGCACATACCCAGTAGCCCTAGCATCAGGCGACAAAGCCGCATTCCTGTATGCCACGGCTCTTCATCCCACATCCATTGCTACGGTACCTGCCGATGGAGGAGAAATCGAAGTGATCGCTCCGGAAAATCTTCCTGCCGAATACCCTAAGGATGAACTGGTCATCCCAGAGCTGGTCATCGTCAAGGCCCCGGACGGGCTGGAGATACCCTGCCAGCTTTTTCTCCCCAAAGGTGCCAAGCCGGGCGATAAACGTCCCGGTGTTGTTTATACTCATGGCGGTCCCATCCGTCAGATGCTTTTGGGTTGGCATTACATGGAGTTCTACTCAGAAGCTTACGGCATCAATCAGTATTTTGCCAACAAGGGCTATGTGGTCATCTCGATAAACTACCGCAGCGGCATCGGATACGGCCGATCATTCCGAAACGCTCCCGAGACCGGTAGGCGCGGTGCCTCCGAATACCAGGATATCCTGGCCGGAGTCAAGTATCTTCAGGACCGGCCCGAAGTCGACCCAGCTAGAATCGGCAAGTGGGGCCTCTCCTACGGTGGACTGTTGACAGCCATGGCCTTGGCCCGCAACTCCGACATATTCAAGGTGGGAGTCGATATGGCAGGTGTCCACGACTGGTCACAGCGTGGGAGCCTTAGTGAAGAGCAACGCAAACTGGCTCGTGAATCATCCCCGGTCGCCGACCTCAAAACATGGACGTCACCCGTCCTTTTCATTCACGGGGACGACGACCGCAATGTGGATTTCCAACAGACAACAGACATCGTCCAGAAGTTGCGCACAAAAGGGGATGTG
>DAOVBT010000189.1 GCA_030670375.1 Candidatus Aminicenantota bacterium
ACCACACCTATCAGAAGATCGAACAGATGGCACGCCAGGCGCTTCAGCGCGTGGGATTGAAGGGAGTTGAAAACCTGATGCCATTTGAATTGAGCGGAGGGATGAAGAAAAGGGTCGGCATAGCCCGGGCCATCGCCTACAAGCCAGAAATTATTCTGTATGATGAACCCTCGACCGGTATCGATCCGATAAGAGCGGATGCGATAAATGGTTTGATCATACAGATGAAAAATGACCTGGAAGTAACATCTGTCGTTATAACGCACGACATGGTCAGCACTTATAAGGTGGCGGACCGGGTTGCCATGCTCTATCAAGGAAAGATCATCGCCACCGGGTCCCCCGAAGAGATCCGAGACTCCAATAATACTATCATCCAGCAGTTTATCACTGGGGCGGCAGAAGGACCGATAGAAAACTGGTAGCATATTAAGGAAACTTTACATAAGAGAAATTGAAATGGGCATATTCAGAAAAAGGAAAAAGGAAGAGCAAGGGTATCCGGATGAAAGCAGGCAGAAAGGTTTTCGGCAGGAAATAAAAATCGGTATTTTCCTGGCGGTTGGCTTGGTCATCCTTGCGGTGTTTATTTTTGTGGTGGGAGATTTCAGCACACTGTTCGAGCAGAAGGGCTATACGCTGTACACCCATTTTGGCACAGTGGCTGGTTTGGAAAAAAAGACCGTGGTCCGCATGGCAGGTGTAAAAGTGGGCACTGTTAAGGCCATCAGTCTCAAAGGCAGCAAGGCAGAAGTAGCCATGAACATCAAACCGCACGTCGAGATCAGCCGGGATTCCAAAGCCACTCTCGCCTCTCTTGGACTTTTGGGAGAAAAGTATATCGAAATAACACCGGGCGTGGAAGATGAAATTGTGCAACCCGGAGGAACGATCGGGAGCTTACCCCCGATTAGTTTTGATCAACTGGGGATAATCCTCTCTTCTGTCGGGGACGACATCAAAAACACGAGCAAGGCCTTGCGAGATTTGTTGGGGGAAGGCGAGGCACGTGTAAATATAAAGGAAATCCTCCAAAACCTTTCCATGGTATCAGCAGAGATTAAGGAATTTCTCGGTGAAAACAAGCCTCATGTTACCCAGAGCCTGGAAAAAGCTGTGCAGGCGATAGACACCTTTGATCAGAATGTCCAATCTATCTCACAGAATCTGGACGAACTCATCCATCTCCTTAAGGACACGGTAGAGGAGAACAGGGGAAGTCTGAAAGGAAATATGGAGGGGATCAAGGAATTGATATCCAGGGCGGAAGAGGCCTTAAAAACCCTGAGCGAATCCTTGGAAAAGATAAATAAAGGAGAAGGCACGCTGGGAAAGCTGATCGAAGATCCGAGCCTGTACGAGAGGACGGAGAAAACCATAAAAGATGTGCAAAACATTATCACCCCAGCTTCAAGTTTGCGAGTGGATATGGGATTAAGGGCAGAGTATTTCGCCAAGAGCGAATTGTTCAGAGGTACCCTTTCTGTTGGGTTTTGGCCTACCTCTGATAAGTTTTTACTTGCCCAAATCGTTAGGGATCCCTGGCAGGATAAATTCACCTATTCTGCCCAGGGGGGAATCCGCTGGGGTATTTTTGCTCCTCGAGCCGGGTTCATGGAGTCTGAGTTCGGTGTCGGATTGGATTTGTATGCATTCAAAGACAGGGTGATATTCACGCTCGAGAGCTTTGATTTCAACCGCAATCCACGGCCCCGGTTTCGGGCCTGGACAAGCTTCATAGCCTCCAAATATGTTCACATCCTTGTGGGATTGGATGATTTCACGTTATCGGAAAAAAGAGAATTTTATCTGGGAATGAGATTTGGATTTTGATGAAGAATAAAGCTGTCTTTATCTGCCAACATTGCGGGTCCCATTCGCCCAAATGGCTTGGCCGTTGTCCCAGTTGCGGGGAATGGAACTCTTTTATCGAGGAGGTTGCGGAGGAAATTCAAGCTGACTATTCCTTTTCACCATCGGAGCCACTCCTTTATAAGGATGTCAAAGATGCGGACAAAAAGAGGGCAGAAACAGGTATCAAAGAGCTTGACCGTGTCATGGGCGGAGGGGTTGTCCTGGGATCGCTGGTTTTGATCGGCGGGGAGCCCGGAATAGGCAAGTCCACCCTGCTTCTCCAGGTGAGTCGTGATTTTTGCTTAAAAGGGGAAAAGGTGCTGTACGTTTCCGGAGAGGAATCCCTGGAACAGATCAAAATGCGAGGGGAGCGCCTCGGGATTTCTGACGGCGGTTTGTATCTGTTGGCGGAGACGAATCTGGAGAGAATCATTTCCCAGGCTGAGAAACTGAGACCGCAGATATTTGTGATGGATTCGGTCCAGAGCATCTATTCTGCGAAACTTTCTTCCAGCCCCGGGACGATCAGCCAAGTAAGGGAGGTCGCCAACCAGGTTTTCCGGTTTGCCAAGAAAAACCGGATTTCCAGTTTCCTGATAGGACATATAACCAAAGAAGGATCTCTGGCCGGCCCCAAATCGCTGGAGCACATGGTGGATGTGGTGCTCTATTTTGAAGGAGAAAAGGATCACAGCCATAGAGTATTGCGGGCTCTGAAGAATAGGTTCGGCCCCATTTCTGAGCTTGCCATTTTTGAAATGGGGACCCGCGGGCTTCAAGCCATTTCCAACCCATCGGCCTTTTTCCTGAAAGAAAGGCCCAAGGATGAGACCGGGAGCGTGGTGGTCTGTACGATCAAGGGATCGCGGCCTCTGTTGGCCGAGATCCAAGCCTTGGTTTCTCCAACACTGTTTTCCGGGAATCCCAGGCGGATGACCGTAGGGCTGGATCATTTCCGAACCGCTATGTTGTTGGCTATTATCGAGAGAAAACTGGGATTTGGGTTTGCCGGGGAGGATATCTACTTGAATGTGGCGGGTGGATTGGTGCTTGATGAACCGGCGGTGGATTTAGCCGCCATCATGGCTGTTGTATCCTGCTTGAAAAACAAAGCCATCCCGCCGGATTTTGCTCTTTTTGGCGAGGTGGGGCTGAGCGGGGAAGTCCGCTCTGTCAGCCAACCTCTATCCAGGATCAAGGAAGCCGTTTCTTTGGGCTTCAATACGGTCGTTCTTCCCAAAGGAAACCTTTCACAGTTGGAAAAAGACGGGGTCTCTGATGTGGATTTGGCTGGAGTGAGCAATATAAAAGAAGCTTTGGGCATTATATTTTAATATTTATCATAAAGGTTTTTAAAATGGGCGTTTTAATATTTCGTTTATTCGTTGTTGCCATAATATCCGCTGCGGGATACTTTTTTCCGCCGTTTCAAATTTCCGGTTATTATGGTATTCTGGCTGGCTTTCTTTTGAGTGTTCTTTTCATTTATCTGGAGACTCGGATCAGAAAGAGTCAGTTTAAGGTTATATGGAGTGGCACTCTCGGCACATTTGCCGGCGTGTTGATAGGCTGGGGGCTGGGAGCCATTTACCAGAACATAGCACAAGAAGATGCGACAACAACGTTCATCAGGATATTTTTCCTCGTCATCATGCCCTATATCGGTTTTTTGGTCGGAACGCGAAAGCACGAGTGGCTTGATCCCACCTATCTTACCAGCTTTTTCAAGGAGGAAAACACCGGAAGGAGTCACAAGATACTCGATACCAGTGTTATCATCGATGGCCGAATCTCCGATATTTGTGACACGGCCTTCGTCGAAGGAGATTTGGTCGTTCCCCAGTTTATCCTCAAAGAGCTGCAGCTTGTGGCGGATTCCGCTGACAGTGTCAAGAGGCAGAGAGGAAGACGGGGACTGGATGTGTTGGATCAACTCCAAAAGTCTTCGCGCGTTTCCGTCGTGATAACCGAACTGGATTTTCCTGAGATCGAGGATGTGGATTCCAAATTGATTGAATTGGCCAAACACATGGATGCCAAAATCATCACCAATGATTTTAATCTGAACAAGATCGCCCAGCTTCAAGGTGTCTCGGTCCTCAACATCAACGAGCTGGCTAATGCATTAAAACCGGTGGTGCTTCCAGGTGAGATGATCAATGTGTTTATCCTTAAGGAAGGAAAAGAGAAGGACCAAGGAGTGGCCTATTTGGATGATGGAACCATGGTTGTCGTCGATAATTCCCGCAGGATGATCGGGCAAAACGTCGAAATCACCGTGACCTCTGTTCTCCAGACAACTGTGGGAAAAATGATCTTCGGCCGTTATAACGAAGAAGAATCTGGATGAATAAAGTTTCAGCGATTATCGTTGCCGCTGGAGAGGGAAAGCGGTTCGGTGCGGCCAAACAGTTTGCTCTACTAAAGGGAAAAACCATCTTGGACTGGAGCTTGGAAAGATTCGAAGAACACGAAGCGATCGACAGCATTATCCTTGTGCTGGGGCGAGATCGGTCGGGAAACGAATATCTTGCCAGGTACCCAAAGATTGTCGCTATCGCCAGAGGAGGAGAAAAAAGGCAAGACTCTGTTTACTCTGGACTGAGCTGTGTGGATACGCAGGAGACCGAAATCATCCTCGTCCACGATGGTGCGCGGCCTTTGGTCGGGAAGGATCTGATCGGGAGGATTGTCGACGCATCAAGGGAAAAAGGGGCGGTGATTCCGGTTGTTCCTTTGGAAGATACGATCAAACGCGTGGAGGGACAAAAGGTTCTCCGGACAGAAGAAAGAAGGCAGCTTTTCAAGGTTCAGACTCCTCAGGGCTTTTCCTTCTCCCTGCTCAAAGAAGCTTTTGTCCATGCGATGGAAGACCATTTTGATGGGACGGATGAGGCAGTTCTTGTGGAAAGGCTCGGAAAAGATGTCTTCGTTGTCCCTGGTGACCAGAGGAACATGAAAATCACGACAACGGAAGACCTGAAAACAGCGGAGGCGTTCATTGAGGATTAAAATCGGTATTGGGTATGATATCCACAGACTTCAAGAGGGAAAAAAGCTTTTTCTTGGAGGAATCAAAATACCCTTTTCTAAAGGATTGACCGGGCATTCAGACGGGGATTGTTTGATACACGCCATCATCGATGCCCTGTTGGGAGCCATCGGGGAGGGAGATATCGGACAATATTTTCCGGATACCGATCCCCGATATCGAA
>DAOVBT010000415.1 GCA_030670375.1 Candidatus Aminicenantota bacterium
AGAAGCCATCAAATATTTCGAGCGAACACTACAAAAAGATCCAAATTATGCTCTTGCTTATTACGGTCTGGCTGAAGTGTTCTATGCTATCTCCTACTGGGCGAATGTGCCTCCTAACGAGGCTTATCCTAATGCTAAAGAATATGCGAAAAAAGCTATAGAAATAGACGATGACATCGGTGAAGCCCACGCCGCCTTGGGACTTGTCTATACATTTTATGATTGGAATTGGACAGGAGCCCAGCGAGAGCTAGCCAAGGCTCTCGAATTGAATCCAAACTCGGCCATAATTCATATGAGCTATTCCTGGTATTTGTCGCTAACCGAGAAACATGAAGAGGCCATATTCGAAGCCAAACGTGCCCAGCAGTTGGATCCGCTCTCACCCCTCATTATTTCCCACATCGGACTTGCCTGCATCTGGGGTTGTCAGTTTGACAAAGCCATTGACGAGTTGAAGGCGGGAATAAGCTTGGCTCCAAATTTCTACTTGATGCATTACTATCTAGGCTTGGCATATCGTGCTAAGTCGATGTTTAAGGAGGCCATTACCGAATATGAGAGAGCGGTCGATTTATCAGGTGGAGCACCATGGCCTGGAATGATTTTGGCAACAACCTATTTTGAGTCAGGTAAGACAAGTCAAGGAGAAAAGGCATTTCGAAGTCTCAAGCAGAGAGCAAAACAGGAGTATATGCCTGCATTGGGTTTTTTCTACATTTATCTTGCACAAAAAGACTTGGATCAGGCCTATAAATGGCTAGAAAAAG
Organism: Candidatus Aminicenantota bacterium; assembly: GCA_030670375.1. Classification (GTDB taxonomy): domain Bacteria; phylum Acidobacteriota; class Aminicenantia; order Aminicenantales; family Aminicenantaceae. The sequence continues at coordinate 771 of DAOVBT010000415.1, forward strand.
GGTGTGTAGAAAAGGACAGTTTTCTCCCCTGGTGTGCAATTATCCCAATTGACGAATATCGAATTTCAAAGGAGCCGAGATTTATGCCATTACTCAAGAAATATGGATTGGATAAATGAAGATAAAAACCATCTCGCATTACAAGATCCTCGAAAAGATCGGGGAAGGGGGGATGGGGGTGGTGTACAAGGCAGAAGACACGAAGCTCAGGCGGACTGTGGCGCTTAAGTTTTTGCCTCCGGAGTGGACCCGCAATCCAGAAGCAAAAGAACGCTTCATCCAGGAAGCCCAGGCAGCCGCAGCGCTGGATCATCCCAATATCTGTACCGTTTATGAGATCGATGAATCCGATGGGCAGACTTTTATTTCTATGGCCTACATCAAAGGCCAGACCTTAAAAGACAATCTGGAATTTGGCCCTTTGGAAATCCAGGATGCCCAAGGCATCATTTTACAAATCGCCCTAGGTTTACACGAAGCCCATCAAAATGGGATTGTCCACAGAGATATCAAGCCGGGCAACATCATGATCACAGAAAAAGGGCAGGCCAAGATCACAGATTTTGGCCTGGCCAAACTGGAGTGGGGCGCCGATATTACCAAAACCATCACGATCATGGGAACCGTTGCCTACATGTCTCCTGAGCAAGCCCAGGGCAAAAAAGTCGACCTTCGGTCGGATATTTGGTCATTAGGTGTCCTGTTTTATGAGATGCTTACAGGCCAGCTTCCCTTTGGCAGAGATACCTATCAAGCCGGTCTCTACGCCATCATGCACGAGGATCCCAAACCTTTAAGCTCGTTTCGTTCCGATGTTCCCGAGATGCTCGATATGGTCATTGCAAAATCTCTTGAGAAAGATGTGAGCAGGAGGTATCAGTCCCTCGAGGATTTCATCCAGGATTTGAGTGATCCTTATGCTGCGATGGCTCCACCTGCTCCAAAACGAAATTCCATCGTGGTTTTACCGTTCGAGAACATCAGTCCAGAAAAGGAAAACGATTATTTCAGCGATGGCTTGACCGAAGAACTTATCGCCGACCTTTCTCAGATAAGGGAACTACAGGTTATCTCCCGGACGTCCGCCATGCGACTCAAAGGCACGGATAAAGATCTCAAAAAAATCGGCCGGCAGCTATCTGTGCAATATGTGCTGGAAGGAAGTGTGCGGAAGCAGGGCAATGACCTCCGGATCACGGCCCAGTTGATCGATGCGCAAAACGATGTCCATCTATGGGCAGAAAAGTACAGAGGGACCATGGATGATGTCTTCGACATCCAGGAAAAAGTATCTCGATCGATCGCGGACGCCTTGAAAGTGAAGCTTTCTCCAGAGGAAGACGAAAAGATCGCTGAACGACCGATCGAAAATGTCAGAGCTTACGAATGTTATTTACAGGCCAGACAGGAAATCTGGCGTTTCACGGAAGAAGGCCTGGATCGGGCTTTGCAGCTCATAAAAAATGGATTGGAAATTGTTGGTGAGAACGCCCTGCTTTATGCGGCCATGGGGATGGCCTATTGGCTGTATGTCAATGCAGGAATCAAACCCGGTGAGGAATTTATACAAAAGACAGAAGAATGCGTCATTAAAATCTTCGAATTGTTCCCAGATTCTCCGCATGGGCACTTCTTAAAAGGGGCTATCCAAGTGCATAGAGGAAACATGCAGGAAGCCGTGCGAGATCTCAAACGAGCACTTTCCTTCGATTCAAATAATGCTGATGCAATGCTTCAACTCGCCCGTGTTTATGCCAGTTGCGGACAAATATCCGCCGCCGCGCGATTAGTGAAAAAGCTGTTGGAGATCGATCCTCTTAACACGATTACCTACAGCCTTCCTGGATATTTAGACATTTTGGAAGGGAATTTTGAAAAGGCTCCGGAATCCTATCAGAAAATGTCCCTGATGGATCCTCATAATCCGCTGTCGTTATTGTTTTA
>DAOVBT010000030.1 GCA_030670375.1 Candidatus Aminicenantota bacterium
CGACAGCTATTCGCGGCAGATAAAGCGCTAGTTAGCCTGTTCAACATGTTTAGTATCGAACATGTGCAATCAATAAGGATTTGAAATCTTTATGCTTGTAACTTACACGAACCGAAAAAACGTTACATACACGTTATATCGGGACACGACCAAGACCGGCAAGCCCCGCTATTTCTTTGCGAAAGAAAGTGCAAAAGGCACGCCTTGTGAAACAGTCCCCCACGGCTACGAAATCAGCGAGAGCCCCAATGGTGTAGTCTCCCTCGTCAAGAGTCGTCCTAAACTCATCCGCAAGAGCGAAGTCGATATAGTTCAGAAGTTGATCGATAAGGGTCCTTTTTCTTCAAAATACCGCATCTTCGTTCGACACAACCGTATTGACATCTATGAGCGTCTTGACCCAAGTGCAGATGAATTGATCAATATGTTTCGGGAGCAGGGTTTCGAGTCTACAGCTGACTATCGGGAGTTTCGAAAAACGTGGGATTCCCGTGGTCAGTTTGCCCCTATCCTGCGGTTCTTTCTTCATGACGAGGAAAGGCGGAGGTATAGAGCGGAGCGCATGTGTTACCTTGGGAGCATTGAGGACTGGATCGATATTGGTCCGATCGACCGACTAGAAATATTGGCAGAAGACATGATTCCGCGTCTTGGCACCGATTTGTTTTTCGAGCTGTGTTGAGCAGGGAGGAAATGCAATCATGAATAAGCCAAAAAATAAGCGACCAAAAATAAATCCACTTGTGTTTACACAAATTTTGCTTGGCAACTTTACCGCGTCTTTTAGGGGTAATCAGGATATTTGGTGGACACCCCGGACCATGCAACTATCAATTGAAGATTCCAAAGACCTGACTCTTCGGTTGAATAATTGGTATAAAGTTAAGTCTTCTATTTTGACAAATGCGATATTAAGTGGCGTTGCTTTCGGCATAGTAATAACGGTGCTGTTGCTTGGATTAATCCAAGTTTTTGGCCAAAAGAGAAAATCTTATAAGCTTGATTGTTGGGCGGATAATCGTTAATAGCACCTTTATAAAATGATTGAAAATTTAGATTACAAAAAAGTTGCTAAAGAAATATTTGGTGATATTCAAAAACTGCAAGTGAAGAACACCCCAAATCTTCGAAGAATCCGCAAGAAATATTCAAAAATGCTTGAAAATGTTGCACCCAGACAAATTCTAGATTTTGCAAGATATTTCATAAATAATAAAATTACAACAGGATTGAAGAATCCAAAAATGTAGATTATTTAGAATGAAAACAACCCCGGGGAAGAATAATGGTTTGGTCACTGGATTGGAAGTTCTTCAGATGCTCATTGGCGTGGGAGCAGTGGTCAATTTTTAACTTGATTTAATGCTCATTATAATGTACATTTATGTACAGAGTGTGCATTGTATCAAGGAGAATATTCATGAAAAGAGTAACATTTACTGAATTTCGCAAGCGCGCCTCCGGATTTTTCACAGAAGTAGAAAATGGGGAAACATTACTTGTGTTAAGACATGGAAAGGTAATCGCTGAGATTATTCCCCCAAACCACGATGATCCAAGGCTGCCGCTTTGGAAAAGTCCTCGATTGAGATTATCTATGAATGGGTTGAGCCTTTCTAAGGTAATCTTAGAAGAACGTGAGGACTAGTCGATGAAGACATTCTTTGATTCATCCGCATTTGCGAAACGATTTATTGAAGAGGATGGAAGCGACATTGTTGAAGAAATCTGTATGCAAACGACCTCCTTAGGTTTAAGTATTATCTGTCTACCTGAGATCATTTCAGCTTTAAATAGACAAGTCAGGGAAAAGAAAATAAATCGGCGGGATTATGGTGTAATAAAAAAGCGGTTGCTGGAAGAAATACAGGATGCTGTTATCATAAACATAACCCCAAAAGTTATATTTAAATCTTTGGAACTTCTAGAGAATAACGTTCTCAGAACAATGGATTCATTACACTTGGCTTGTGCAATTGAATGGAATTCTGATTTGTTCGTTTCATCAGATCAAAGACAAATAAAAGCTGCTCGAAAATCGAGGATTGCTAACCGTTTCATTTCAAGTGGTTAATATACAATTTTTAGTGCTTTTCCTTCATGCGGTATTTGTGGGAGACCTTCAGTTTCTGGCTGAACCAGGACCAGAGTTTTTTGTGGAAGGCGAGACTTGGGGGATTTTTTTCCAGGATGGAAAGAAGGTTGGTTTCCTCCTCGTCCTCCGGGGTTAGGCGGGATTTTCTCGTCGCATCCCATATGTTGCGAGATTCAGGGTGGAACTGGACTCCCAGGATATTGGGGTATGTCTCGTGTTCGATAGCTTCGATCACCTTGCCGTCCAGCGATGTCGCGATGACCTTGATCCCTTTTCCTAGCTTCCGGACAGCCTGATGATGGGAGCTGTAAATGGAGGGTTTGTCATCCTTTCTAAATCCCCAATCCTTGACGAATTTTCCGTCCTCTGCAAGCTTGATCCGGTGCATGTTGTTAGATCGGAATTCTCGTGGATAAAGCTTGGAATATGGATTTTCGTGCCAGTTATCCCTTGTCATGGCGATGATGTCTTCGACGTGTTTTTTTCCGTAGATATCAGATGGAATATCCTGAAACAGCGTCCCTCCTGTGCCGACGTTCAGACTTTGGGAACCGAGACACAATCCTAGAATCGGGAACTCCGGATGGGACTCGAGATAGGATTCGAAGTTTTTGTCCTGCCACCCCCCAAGAAGATGGAATACGACGGCTGTTTCGAGATAGCTCCGGTAGGGTGTACCAATGTCTGCCAATAGGCTGGTTTTTTCTCTGTACACGGCGGGAGGAATGTCATCGCCTCCGAAAAGGATCAGCCCATCGGAATACGAAAAAATTTTGATCAGTTCTTCACTCAAATCATTGTTTTGAAACAAAGTTTTAAGGTCGAGACCTTCCTTTAGCCTGTGAAACTTGATCCAATCATGCCCGTTTTCTTCGGCAAATGTTGCAGCTTCTTCGTAACTTCTGGCCACTTCTCTATCTTCGACCTGTTTTTCGTGAAAGATGCCGATTACGATCAAATCCTGGATCGAAATGAGGTTCTGTTTCCGAAGTTCTACGAGAGTTTGTATATTTCCTTTTGTAGGATTGAGGACGGTGAGACGGACATTTTCCGATCGCCGGGGGGCATCGTCAAAAAATCGCTGTTCTGATTGACACCAAAGTGAACCGATACAGAATAAGCCGCAAACAACCAGGGCAAGAAGAAGCTTTCCTAAGGAAGTATTTTTCATAGGTTGACCTCCGACAGGCTTTCCAAAGAAGCCTCATTATAATTTTTCCGGCATCATCTTGGCAAGCCCGCCCAAAATCCACAGCAGATTTTATAAATAATTCAGGAGGGGGATAAACTTTTTGTGTGTGATTTTCGTTTACTTTAGGTGATAGGAGTGGATGGACATGGAGGCTGGACATTGTTTGTTCAAAGAGGTAGATAAAAATGAAAAACAAAACGGTTGTGCCCATGTTGTTTTCTCTGATATTGTGTTTGTTGCCCAAAATCCTGAGCTCTTCTCCTGAAGAGAGGATTGATATACCCAAATTGACGGAATCCCCGAAGATCGATGGCGTCTTGGACAATCCCATTTGGGAGGAACAAGCCTTGAAGATCCAAGATTTTCTTCAGTTTACTCCCAAGGAGAAGGGTACACCCACGCAAAAAACCGTGGCATATTTGGGCTATGATCACAAAAACCTGTATTTTGCCTTCCGCTGTTATGATACCGAGAGAAAAAAAATTAGGGCCTCGATCACCAATAGGGACAACATCATCGATGATGATTGGGTGGCCATTTTTTTGGACACCTTTGATGAAAAGCGCCGGGCATTCTCTTTTATCCTCAATCCGTTGGGCGTTCAGCTGGATGCGATCCGGACAGAGGAAGGCGGAAATGACAGGATGGATGCAAGCTGGGACACGGTGTTTTACTCCGATGGAAAGATCGATGAAGAAGGCTACACGGTGGAGATCGCCATTCCGTTTAAAAGTATCCGGTTCCCTGATGAGGAAGAAAAGGTTTGGAATGTATTACTGGCAAGAAACATTGCCCGGTCAGGGGAGATAACATCCTGGCCTTCCCTTTCACGTGATATTCCAGGATTAATCTGCCAGAGCCAGGCGATAGTTGTTAGGGGAGATGTGGAAAAAGGAAAGAATTTTGAGATCATGCCCATCTTGACCTCTCTGACGACAAAGGATAAAAAAATCGATGCCCAACCAGGCGTGAACTTCAAGTGGGGTATAAACTCTGATGTGACACTGGATTTGACCGTGAATCCCGACTTCAGTCACATCGAAGCGGATGCCCCTCAGATCGATATCAATCAGAGATACGCGCTTTATTATCCGGAAAAACGGCCGTTTTTTCTGGAGGGGATGGAAATTTTTCAATTTCCCGATGACGGGCTCAATGTTGTCTATACCCGAAGGATCATCGATCCTCTGGGTGGTGTAAAGCTCACTGGCAAGGTGGGACGATTCACGTATGGGTTGCTGTCAGCCTTGGACACCAGTCCCACAGAGAGTCTATGGGATGTGAGCAACGGTGCAGGAGGCCGGGAGGATAACGCGCTCTTTAACATATTTCGGATAAAAACCGATGTCTTCAAGCAGAGTTATATCGGATTTTGCCTGGCTGATAAGGAGATAAACGGATCGTACAACAGGGTTGCTGGAATCGATGGCCAGTTGAAGTTCAACAACAAGTGGTTTATCACTTTTCAGGCGACAGGATCGAAAACAAGATATGAGGAAAAAGAAACCGAAATCGTTCCCGCCCTGTATGCCCAATTGATGTACTTTTCTAAATACGTAGGAGCCGGAGCCTGGTGGAAGGCCATCCACCCTGATTTCGAAGCGTCCTCAGGGTTTATCAACCGTGTGGATTATAAAAGTTATGGCATATTTACTTTTTTCAGCGTTTACCCTCAAAAACAGTATTTGAATCAGATCAGGTTGAGTCTCAACGCGGGGATAAGGGATTCCTACTTTAAAGATGTCGTCCAGGATAGATGGGCGAGAGCAACTCTTCAGTTCCGCTTCACCGAATTTAACCAATTGTCTGTGATATACAGGAATGATATGGAGAGATACTTGGGTGTGGAATTCCATAAGAATTCCATTTCCATCGAAGGACAGAACAATCTGATCAGGTGGATGCCCTTTGGACTGTTCTTGAGCGCGGGTGACAGCATATTTTACGAATCAGAGGATCCTTTTTTGGGTTGGAGTCATACTTACGGAGCGTTCATTCAGTTCAAACCCAATAAGAGATTACGTATAAGTGTCAGTTTGACTAAGCAGGCTTTCTGGGAAATGCGGGGAGGAGAGCAGGTTTTTGATTTTAATGTTATCCGGCAGCGGACGACATACCAGATTTCCAAAGCCCTCTCTTTAAGGGCGATTGTCGACTACAATCATTTTTATAAAAAGATTTACGGGAGTTTTTTAATCAGTTTCATCCTGAAACCGGGAACCGTTTTTTTCCTCGGGGTTGACAACGATCTTCTCCGCGATGATTCAGGGAAATACGGCCAGACCAATTACAGCGTGTTCCTGAAATTTTCCTACTGGTGGCGGATATAGAATTACTGGTAAGCTATCTCGAACTTCCCGGAATCATGGATGATGAGCCGCACTTTCTGTTCTTCCATCTCACAGGTAAAAACCTCGCTAATTTTTCCTGTCTTCTCGTCACGGATTCTTTTTCTGTCCAGAACTCTATCAATCTTGAATTCCCGGTTGCCGATAATCACTGATCTTGGCGTTTCCTTTCCTTTATATCCTTCGTAGAAACGGAGCTCGAACCGGTTGCCTTTATGGACCTTTTTTTTCATTTAAGCCTTCTTCTCCATTTTACAACATTTAAGCATCCCATTGGATTTACGAAATCAAATCCCTACAATGGATGGAATCATCCTGTATAATAGGACTCTTATGAGTCTCCATTTTCTTAAACAGACAGATCAATTCCAAAGCCTTCTCGAGGCTCTCAAAAGCAAGAAAACAGGGCTGAAGATATCCGGACTCATTCCTTCAAGCAAGCCTTACTTCTTGTCTGTTCTCAGCCAAGAATCGGATAAACCCATCATTTTTATCCGACCAACCACCTCCTCTCTAACCCGCTTTGGCGATGAATGCCGATTCTTTCTTTCCCAGTTAGGGAGCCGGATGCAGCCGGCTGTCCTTCCTCCGTTGTTCGATAATCCCTACCAAGAGATTCAGCCTGCACTGGAGTCTGTTTCTGCCCGCATGCGATACTTGCACAGACTCCTCGATTGCCCTCCCTCCCTCCTTGTAACCAATCTTCCTGGACTTCTCAAGCCCATTCCCAGACCTCAAGATCTGACCCGGCTCTTTTGTCAATTGAAACCAGGTGATCCTGTCGGCCGTGACAACTTGATTCAAAAATTGGGAGAATATGGCTATGCCAAACAAGATCTCGTGAATGCTCATGGGGAATACGCTTGGCGAGGCGGAATCGTGGATGTGTTTTCTCCTTGGGAAGAGTATCCGTATCGCATCGAGTTCAGCGGTGAGGACGTGGTTTCGGTGCGCGTATTCCAGCCCTCCAACCAACGCACCCTTCAAAAAGTCGATAGCATTCTCATCCCAAGCTTGAACGAACATTCCGATTCCGACTCCTCCGTTTCCTTCGAACATTTTTATGATGATATTTTGTTCCTGATCGATGATTCTGAAGAAACCGAGGAGGAATGGAAAAAAATCCGCGAAGATCATAAACAACAATACGATAAACTCCAATTGGGGAATAAATTTTCCCTTCCCCCCGATCAGATCTATCCTCCTGAACCATGGAAAAGGATAAAAAACGAGGCCCTGTTCCTGACCGAAATGGAATCAGGGGAAAAGAAGAAAAATTTTCATTTTCCGTTTCAATCAGTCCCCCGCTTTGCTAATAAAATTCCGTTTTTTCTGGAGTATGTCCAGAAGAATCAGGAGGAGAGAGAGAGGTGCTTCATCTATTTTTCCCAAGAAGGAGTCCGCCGAAAATTGTCCACCCTCCTCGCGCAGAATCAGATTCCTCATCATGAGTTGTCCTCGGCTTTTGAATTCCCAGAGGATGGATCAGTCGCTCTCCTTCTGGGGAAGATAAATCATGGTTTCCGGTTCCCACCGGAGAGGATCACGTATTTTTCTGAAACGGACATATTCACAGAAGAAAAAGTGCTGATCAGTCGTCCGCGTGTGCGTCCGTTTGTTTCGGATTTCCGAGATTTGAAGGTGAATGATTACGTTGTCCACACCGATTACGGGATCGGGATATTCAAGGGCTTAATAAAGTTGGAAGTCGACGAGGAGGACCAAGAGTTCATCTCTATCCGCTATCGAGATGAAGACAAGCTTTTCGTCCCTGCCGAGGACCTTAATCTGGTCCAAAAGTACACACATCTGGGGACGGTTTCTCCTTCGTTGAATAAATTGGGAACCCCGACGTGGGAGAAAACAAAGGCCCGTGCCAAAAAAGCCATCGAAAAAATGGCCAAACAGCTTCTCCATCTGTATGCACAGAGGAAGGCCATCCAAGGACATGGATACAGCCCTGGCGGCGTGTGGCAATCCGATTTCGAACAAACCTTTGAATATGAAGAGACAGATGATCAGTTCGTCGCCATCAAGGATATCTATCGGGATATGGAGTCGTCGTCCCCGATGGATCGACTTTTATGTGGAGATGTGGGCTATGGCAAAACGGAAGTGGCCATTCGTGCATCTTTCAAGGCTGTCATGGACGGAAAGCAGGTTGCCGTCCTTTGCCCGACCACGGTGCTTTCCAGCCAACACCTGAGTACGTTCCGGAATAGGATGGTGCTTTTCCCGCTACGTGTGGAGAGTCTGACTCGGCTTCAATCCAGGGTTCAGCAGAAAAAGATTTTGGAAGATTTGAAAAAGGGTTTGGTCGATATTGTCATCAGTACACATCGGCTACTCTCCGGAGATGTGGAATTTCGCGATTTGGGCCTTTTGATTGTCGACGAAGAACAGCGATTTGGGGTTGCCCATAAGGAAAAGATCAAACAGATGAAAACCGATATCGATGTCCTGACCATGACAGCCACCCCGATCCCTCGGACATTGAACCTTTCGCTTTACGGATTGAGGGATATCAGCCTGATCGAAACCCCTCCACGGGATAGACTGGCTATCCATACGGTTGTCACTTCCTTTAGCAGGAAGCTTATCTCATCTGCCATCAAAAAGGAGTTGGCCCGGGGAGGACAGGTTTATTTCATCCATAACCGGGTAGAGGATATTGATACGGTGGCGCAAATGATCGCAACTTGGGTGACGGGAGCCAAGGTTGCGGTTGTCCACGGCAAAATGTCCGGTCTTGCCCTTGAAAAAAGGATGATAGATTTTATTGCAAAAAAGTATGATGTCCTTGTTTCCACAACGATCATAGAGAATGGAATCGATATCCCTCTTGTCAACACGTTGATCGTCAATCGTGCCGATCGGTTTGGATTGGCTCAACTGTATCAGTTGCGAGGCAGAGTGGGGCGATCTTCCCGTCAAGCTGTTGCCTATTTTCTCGTTCCTCCGTTTTCTGAGCTCACACCATTATCTAAACAGAGATTAAAAGCCCTTCAGGAGTTTTCCCAGCTAGGATCAGGTTTTCGGTTGGCCGCGAAGGATCTGGAAATCAGAGGTGCTGGCAATTTTTTAGGTTCCCGGCAACACGGGTGTATGGGGGCTGTTGGCTTCGATTATTATATGCATCTTCTTGAGCAAACAGTAAAAGAGCAAAAAGGGGAGCAAGCCGATGAGGTGAAATCCGAGATCAATTTGAAGGTGAATATCCGTATTCTCGATGACTATCTTCCTCAAACAAATTTACGATTGAACCTGTACAAGCGCATTTCTTCTGTGGAAGCCATCGAAGACATGGATAATATACGCAAAGAGATAATCGACAGATTCGGGCCACTCCCCCCACCTGTTCAAAATCTCGTGCGTTATGGCATCATCAAATTTCTCTCGCAGAAAATCCGGATCAAGACTATCGATCGTATCGGGCAAAAGATCGTGTTTACATTTTTTCCGACTACGACAATAGACCTTGTCCGCATGACAGACGTCCTTGAAAAGCATGATGGATCCATCACACCTCAGGGAGTGATGAGTATTTTTCTGCCCTCTTCTGATGAAGCGGATATCATGATTGAAACGATCTCATTCTTGAAGGAGTTATCGGGTATGTAATATAATAGATTGAATCTTGCATAGATTATTCAGGCTAAAAAAGATGTGGCGAATACGTGTTTTTGTTCCGGTTTTTATAATGCTTTTAGTAGGCTGCAAGGAGAATAAGTCTGTCCAGAATCCCTCAGGCATGGATTCCCAGGAGGCAAAAAGGAACTATATTATCTTGCGTGTTGAGGATACCGTCTACTTCAATGCGGATTTTGTGAGGTTTCTCAAGCTTAGCCTTGGGGATGAATATGACACCCTTTCCGCGTTATCCTTAAGCCGACTGGTCGATAACTTCGTGGAGGAAAAGCTACTGTTGACGGAAGCGCGCAATCAGGAGATCGCCCTGACTTGGGAGGAGAAAAAGAAGTTTTTAGCAAAACATTCCAGCGATTCCGCCTTGGAAGGGGAGAGTTGGCCACTGGAGGAAGAAGGGGCAGAACTGTTGTTTGAACAGCTTCTTGTGGAAAAATACACGTACGGTCTTGTCAAGGATATCCAGGTGGGAATAGAAGAGGTCCAGGAATACTATTCGGAACATAAAAGGGAATTTCTCCTCCCGGAAAGAGTCAAGGTGAGCCAGATATTGCTTCCAAACGAGGAGAAAGCGGTGGAGATCTTGGAGAGCTTAAAGGATAATGATTCTGAGAATTTCAGGAGACTGGCCAAGGCTCAATCCGTTGGTGCCGAAGCTTCTCGAGGAGGAGAGATGGGAGTATTTGCGATGGGACAACTTCCCGATGAGATGGAGAAGGCCATCTTTGCGTTGAAAGAAGGAGAAGTGAGTCCTGTATTGGAATCCTCCTATGGTTTTCATATATTTCGGCTTGATTCCCGATATGAACCGGAATTGATTTCTCCCGATCAAGCATCCACTTCTATCAAGATGAAGATTCTCAGCCTGAAGGTTAAAAATCGTATATCTCAACACATCAAAAATTTGAAAAATTCCCTCCAATGGGAATTCTACAAGCAAAACCTGTATTTTTCGTATCAGAGGATTTCAGATGAATAAAATACGCATGACCCTTTTATTGTTTTTGGTTTTATTTAGCACAAGCTTCCTGTTTGGACAAGATGTGGTGGATGCCATCGTGGCTATAGTGAACGATGATATCATCACCATATCGGATTATAAAATCGAACACGATACGATTTATGATCTCCTCCGTTCACAACTTCAGGGGGAAGAGTTCACCAAACAGTACGAGAAAGAAAAGGAAGGATTGTTGGAAAGGATGATAACAGAACGGCTGCTCCTTCAGGAAGCTATAAGACAGGAGATCAGAAGCACGGTCGATATCGATGGACAGATTAGGAATATGGTTGACGGTCTCAAGAAACAATACAACATAGAGTCGGATGAGGAATTCAGGCGTTTGATGGCACAACAAGGAGTGGACTATGATAACTGGAAGGTGCAGCAAGAGAAGAACATCCTCCAGCAGGGTCTTATTTTTAGCGAAGTCGGACGGAGTATCGCCATCGATGAGACGGATGTCGTGAATTACTACGACCTTCATCCAGAGGAGTTTACGACCCTTCCTACATATAAATTAAAGGGAATTTATATTTCTTCAGAGGATAAAAGCGAGCAGGAAGCACAGGCAAAAATGGAGGAAGTGAACGAAAAGTTGGCGGCGGGCGAAGAGTTGGAAAGTCTTGCCGGCCAATATTCAGAAGGTCCGGAAAAGGAATCTCAGGGAGATATCGGAACATACAAAAAGGGCGATATGGACAAGACCTTAGAGCAGGCTGTCGCAAATTTGGAAGAGGGAAGCCTCTCCTCATGGGTCAAAATTCCGTCCGGGTGGTTTTTGTTAAAACTCGATGAAAAGACGGAGAGCCAGCTCAGGCCGTTTGAAGAGGTCAAAAAAGACATCGAAAATGAACTGTTTATGCAAGAACAACAAGTGAAGAT
>DAOVBT010000368.1 GCA_030670375.1 Candidatus Aminicenantota bacterium
CATGGCAAAAATCACTTCGGGAACAGACGAAAGGATGGACATCATCGCCGACGTTCACACGGACATAAATACCAGACAAGTTTTGGAGGAGGGGGTTGGCTCTCCGTTCGACATCTATGTCATCGTCGAGGATTCGAAAGGTTACAGGCTGTGCCGGGGTGGGGTGTTTTCCTATTATGAATTCAAGCACCCGATGGATGACCGCCTGACGGATGAGAAGTGGCAAGAGATGGGAAAACAGCGCCAAAGACCGGAACAACCTCCTTGGACCAAGACCTTCATCGCCAAATTTTAAAAGGTTCAGAACTTTCTCGAATAAACAAAAGAAAATGAAGGATTGGTGATAGTTGAGTTTTCGTACTGAAGCCCAGCCTGCACAGACACATGCTTTCCTAGCTTTTTTATCAGCGTCCCATTGTGTGTGGCTCTGCTTGCTTTTGGATTTTCGGGTCTGCAAACAGTCCTCCCATATAATCTTACATCTACAATATTGTGTATAGATCCTTTAAAAGAGTAATCCATTTTTCTAACACCAGGGGATCTATTAATAAAAACCGTAGCTGTAAAATGTTTATTCACACTCCCTGCTAATCCAAATCCAAAATTTTTATTTTCAAAATTGTAATTCCCAGACGGTACTACTTTTATGGATTCGCTGACTTTAATTGATCTGCTTGCAGAAAAAGCTGGTTTTTGTTTGCTGTTGATCACCACATGTGCGTCAAAGCTTGCAATTTCTGCATCCCCTTTGAATGAGTGCAGCTTTTTCTGTGCATTGTAATTATACTGGACTTTCCATTTATCAAAACTAATTTCTTTTGTAATCTGTGTCACTTTTCTTGTTTTTCCGAGTTTTACATCTAACCTTGTCTTTAGTTTCTTTTTTTCAAGGCGAATGTCTTGAGTGAATAGAACTTGTTCATCTTTTGGAGTTCTATAAGCAAAATCATGATCAATGTGTGCAAATCCAGGTTTTATTAAATTACAAGAGGTTTCTTCTTTTAGAGTTTTCCTCACCTCTTCTTGAATTCTTCTGAGAAAATCTTCATATTGCTCTTTTTTCTTTCTCAACTGTTCCTTTTTAAGATTCTCCCCCTTTTGCTGTATATTCTTATTCTCACTCAACATGTAAGAATTGATGAAAACAGATAGAAAGAGGACGCCACACACCAGTATTCTTCCTCTTCTATTCATCTTCATCCCTTCTATAAGCTTCAATTGATAAGCTGTGCTTTAGACTTGGTTTTTTCGTTTACGGAATGCCCATCTACCATATTCCTGGTTTTACCGGTGAGGATAGTTCATCATAGGAGAAAATATTGACTTCAAATTGACCCCTGCTTCCTCCAACAGAGATAGTTTCACAACTCATGCATTTTTGCTATAACCTTTAGGGGTGAATTTTGGGGTGATATTGTGTTGTAAGCATCCTTAATTCCGTGATAGGCAAGGATTTTGGGGATGGTTGAAGCGACCACTGCTGTGCGTTATCGGAGGTGCCGATAGAGAAACCAAGGGCAATCTGATTGTTCAATCAATGGGTTGTGCTTGCGAGTTACGCAGGAGCATTAATCCAAGTTGAATTTTTGTTTGCTAAGTGCCATAGGGCTATCTTTATCACTTAAGAAGGGGCGCAAGCGGAATTTGTACGTGTACTCTTTCGGAAATAGCGTGTATTTGTCGTGAGGCCTGGCTCCCCAGCTGTTATCTCCGCCAACCCCCATCTGTTTATAGTCCAGGTTCCACGTGACTAAGTCTCTTTTTACGAGATCTATGGCGTGGCGTTGTTCCTTTTCAGGCCCGTTTTCAAAATCATCCATCAGATAATGATTGGTGCTGACATTCAAAAGAGGCATCCCCACAGCCAGAAGGCCGATACCCTGATCATCGGTCAGCGCGACCCAACGCACATCGGTTTTATTGCCGCTTTCCTGTGGCCGGATGTAGGGATGGTGTTGGTCGATGACCTTCCCATGATAGAGGCCAACAGCCGCACTCGTCTTCCTGTCCCAGTAGCTTTCGTGGGGGCCGCATCCATACCATTCCATGTTATTGAATTGCACCGGGAGGATCATCTGCATCCCGAATCGAGGAAGCTCCGGGAGGTCTGGGCTTCCGGGAGTAAACCGGTTTTCGATAATAATATCCCCGCTTCCCAGTATGATGAACCGGCTGTCGTAATGGGAACTTCCTGCTTCGAGAATGGAGGCCACATCGATCTGAACCTGTGAAGGCCCAGTTTTATTGACGGAAACGTTTTCGATACTTCGGTTTGTTCCTGCGTCTAGCCAGATTTTGCAGCGCTCAGGCATTCCGTTTCCGAAATCATTATCGTTGGGAGCGCGCCAGAAATTGGGCAATGGGCCTTGTTTGATCAATTCTCTCCCTCTATAAAGAAAAGATGATATGGTTCCTTTTGCCTTGTCAAACGTGAGGTTAAAGGCTTTTCCTTTGACAACAGCTCTATTATTTGTTTGATCTAGCTCAAGCGGAGGAATCTTATCCAAATCTATGATTTCTGGTTCGGCATAAACCGGCAATGGGAATTGATCCCACGCCACTTCATGTCCTTCGGGAACAAGGTCTGTCTTATGAGCTGTTATCCAGCTCAAGTTCAGGAAATATTCCACACCTGGGTTGGGGTGGATTTGGGGAAAAGGTATTCTCACTTCTCTGCTCTCATGAGGATTCACATCCATTCTTGGCATTTTTCCTTCAGCGATGATTTGACCATCACCCTTCAATTCCCATTTCATTACATAATCGTTCAGATTCGTGAAGTCATAATAATTGTAGATCCGAAACCTGCCCTTTTCCAGCTCAACCGGTTTGACCTTGATGTACTGGTAGACTTTTTTAACTTCCCAGATATGGGGATGAATTTTCCGGTCAGGAAAGACCAATCCGTTGATGCAAAAATTATCATCGCTGGGTGTATCAGGAGGGCCAAAATCTCCTCCAAAAGCCCAGAAAGGCGTACCGGTTTCATCCTTTGCAGCAAGACCCTGGTCGACCCAGTCCCAAATGAACCCTCCCTGGAGTTTTTTGTGTGCGTATATCACATCCCAATAGTCCTGCAGGTTCCCCACGCTGTTTCCCATGGCATGGGCATATTCGCACAGGATAAGAGGCCGCGGGTCCTCTCCCTCTGCATATTCTTTGATCTCATGGATACTGTGATACATCGGACAGAAAATATCC
>DAOVBT010000146.1 GCA_030670375.1 Candidatus Aminicenantota bacterium
ACAAAAAAACAAACGAAAGAAACAAAAAAAGAAACGAAAAAATCAGGACCGTTTGATGAGTGTGGGATTCAAGTAGAAAAATTCGCGATTAAAACGGCGGAATCCATAAGAAAAGTGATCGACAGAGCTCTTGCTTCAAGAAACACGGTTTTAACGATCCGGGTGAACGATGAAAGCAACAAGAAGCTCAACATGCTTGTTGAAGCCGGCCTGTTTAAAAGCCGCTCGGAAAGTGCAGCATTTTTGATCGAGGAGGGCATTAAAAGCCAAGGAACATTGTTTTCAAAGATAACCGATAAACTCAAAAAAATGGAAAAAATCCGAGACGAACTTAAAGACATCGTTTCCAAAGAAGTCGAGAGCAAATCGGCAACGGAGCCAAAGAAGAAAAAATAGTCTTGTTTACGCCGTTTTTTGAATATGATATCATTTTTATGTGACATCCTTCATCGTTGCAGCATTAACAATCCTTTCTTTCACCCTATCGACAGCCACACAGAACATCGAAAAAGCATTTCTGCAAAACAACTCCAAGCTGCTTTTTGAACTCTTCTCCGCTCAAAATCCGATCAATATTTCTCTTCCTGAACCGATTTATTTTTCTGATCAACTTTCTAACCAACAGGCTTATTTTGTTTTCCAAAACATTTTTTCATCTTACTCCACGTTTGAATTTTATTCCGAAAGAAAATCCCCGTCCTCTGAAAAGAAAAACCATATCTACCAGGCCAGATGGTCCTTTCGAGATAAGAAAAATAACGATCAATACCTTTTCTATATCTTTTTTTATCTGATAAAGGAAACACCTAAGGAAAACGAGCCATCAAAAACAGGTTGGAGAATCACGGAAATCAAGGCAAAAAAGATTTGAGAAAGAAATTTTTTATTGTCTTTGCAATGGGCACTGCCCTCTCTGTATTCCTTTACTTGCTTTCCTTTTTTCTCCCCTCCTTACTCTCATCCCATTATTATGATCGAAGTCTCAATCAACTGAAAAACACCGCAGAGTCGATAAAGAGGGATTTTACGCATGTTTTGGCAAAACTTAACGGCACAAAAAACCGCGTGATGGAATCCCCCCTTCCGGACACGGGCGAAGACTTGTTCGCTCTTTTCAAGCGACTTAACCTCAACTCCGAGCTGGAGGGAATCAGCTACTGCGATGAGATGGGGTATCCCATTCTCTGGATGGGCAATATCATCGATTTGACCAGCATCGATCTCCGTACCGGAAGGGGCTATTCCTTCAAGCAAGAAGAGTCCTCCCTTCTCGTCCGAAACAAAGCCTCGGCCTATCTCATTCTTGTTAAACAAATTCCAAATAGGGAGTACATCGTTTTTTTTAAATTGGTCGCATTCCTCCCTCAATTCAAAACACCCTACCTCCAAGAATACCATTTTCTAAACCACAAGCTGCTGCAAAACAGCGATATTGAATATTATGATTTCCGGGATGATGTATCTGGACTAGAGAGAATATTTTCCAGACATAAAGATGAATACGTCGGAGAACCTGGTCTCCAGGGCGAAATCCATACAATCATCTTTCCGTTGAGAAACGAGAATAACAAAATTGTCGCCACTGTCAACCTCAGTTCTTCATCTCGAACATCAAAGATCGCTGACCTGAGAGAACGGATGCTTATGTTCTCCTACATCCTTCTGGGATTATCCCTTATAATATTATTCATCTACTTGGTTAAATCTCCCTCTTTTGCCAGCGAACGAAAATTTCTGCCTGGATTGTTGATCATCATGACATTAGGGGGGCTGAGGCTGATTTTTTTTCCTCTGGGAAATTTAGAAAAAATCCAATCTCTGCCGATTTTCTCTCCTTCTTCAGCGAGTTTCCTATCCGTCGGAAATTTCACTCGATCTCCGGCGGATATCTTTTTGACTGCGTTGTTTCTTTTTTTGATTTTCGGTTGTGTCCTGTTTTATGCCCAAAAATATATCTTTAAGGACAAGGCCAAAAACACCCTGTTTTTGCCTCTAATATCGAACATTTCTTCGGTGACTATTTCCCTTGTCCTCCTCTACATGTTTCAGGTTTTCATGGCACGTGTTGCCTACCACTCAAACCTGAACATTCTTGGTTTTTCATTCAAGCCGTGTTTTTTTCTCCTCCATCTCAGCATTTTCCTTATCTTCCTGATCTTTGTGTTGGTTAGCTTCAGCCTGTTTCGATGGGCGCTCAGTTTTTCTTCCCATTTTGTCCTCACTTTGTCCATTTTATCAGGCGGATTTGCCCTGTTTATCTTCATTCTGAGGAACAAAATTCACCCTTTGTTTTTCTTGATTCAGGGGATCATTCTCTTTTCCCTATTTTTGTTTGCCACCAACCCCTCTTTACTTCAGAAAAAAGAAATCCTATTCTCAGCCTTTTTGTTAGCCATTTTCCTTGTATATCCGACTCTCCATCAAACATTCACCCAAAAGAGCAGGCTTATTACCCAAAATTTCCTCCAAAACATCATAAGATCCCAGGAAACATGGGGAGCTTACCTCATCGACCAATCATTATCAGAAATCGAAAAAAAAGCCGAACCTATCACTGCTTTTTTTCAGAATCCCGAACCCTATGATCTGGCTCAAACCCTATGGGAAGAAACACTGATTGCCAAATTCAATTGGTATTCGAGTCTTGAATTACTCAGCCCTGAGGGGGTTATCCAATCACGTTTTTCTCTCAATGTTCCGGAACTTTTTCAGCTCGATTTCGAGCTACCACAAAGTAGAAATTGGGTTATCTCCCGCCACAGTCTCTTGTTCATGGGGATCGAAAAAGATTTCCTGATCGGGTACAGGGATTGGTTTATCGAAGAAGAGTACATCGGAAGGATGATCATATATCTATCGGTTGACTATGATATGCTACCTTTTCTGTACTCTGCCAATCCTTATTTCGAACTCTTGCGGACCACATCTATCCCTTCCCTCAATCAACATGATCTTGGTTTCGCGATCTTCAACCTTGATGGTGAATTACTCTTCAATCCGGACAACATTTCTACCGGTATTTCACAATCAACTCTCCAGCAAATTCAGTCTTCATCCGAGGCCGTGTGGGCACCATTTGTGGACAAACAGAAAAAATTCAACAGTTTGTTCTTCACACATAACAACAAGATCTATTCCTTGTTTCTTCCTGAAAAAAACGCTCTAGACCATTCGGTAGGTTTTCTCAGGACGTTTTTTCTCTACCTCTTCTTTTTTGTGATCTTCCTGTTTGCCTACTCGACTGCATCCAGCAGGAGAAATATCAAAAATCCGCTCTGGTCTTTTTCCAATCGGGTTTACTTTTCCTTCATCGCTATCGCCCTCATACCTCTTCTTCTGTTTACATATTCAACTAGAAATTTTGTCAGACAGATGTTCACTCAGCAAATCACTGAAAAAGCAGAGATACACGCCAACTTTGCACGGAGAGTTGTGGAAGAATACTTCATTCTGCAACAAGAAGAACATCTATCATTAACACTTCCTCCGGATAACGTGATGTTTGTGATAAGCTCCACCATTTCGAACGACGTGAATCTGTATCAAGATGGAGTGCTCATTTCATCGAGCCGCCGGGAGTTTTTCGACTACGGCATTCTCCCCGAAATGATCGATGGGGAGGTCTTTTATAAAATCCTGTATGAAAATAATCCTTTTTACTCTCAAAGCCAAAAAATCGGGGACTATTTCTTCCACACCCTCACTATTCCGTATCCTTTCCAAGACTCATTGTTGCTCATCTCCCTCCCTTTTCCCTTGGAGCAGCAGGAAATTTCCAAAGCAACCAGGGAACTTCTTGAATTTTTCTTCGTTATCTCTTCATTTTTTATCTTTATCGTCCTTCTCTTCGCCAGAGGAATAGGCAGCATGATTATAACACCGATCAAAAAACTTCTTGTCGGGACGAGAGAGGTTGGATTAGGCAACCTTGAAGTATCTATTCCCCATAAACATGAAGATGAGATGAAAACTCTTATCGATGGCTTCAACTCCATGGTAGAAAGCTTGAAAAAACACCAGCAGGAAATGGCTGAGATGAGCAAAAAAGTGGCATGGGCTGAGATGGCCCGCAAAGTGGCTCATGAGATTAAAAATCCTCTCACTCCCATTCAACTCTCAGCAGAACATTTGCTAAGAGTCTACCAGGACAAAAAGGAAGATTTTGAGGAAACCCTCAACGAATCAACCTCGTACATTATTATGGAAGTCGATAATCTAAGAAGAATCGCGAAGGAATTCCTCGAAATTTCTAAAGAATCGGCTCTCCAGAAAGAACCTTTTGACCTTAAGGACGTTGTCCAAAACACGATTTCTCCGTATAAAAATGCATTTGCCGAACGCATCACGCTGGCTGAGAACTACGAAGGCGAGGATTTCACCTACAACGGAGACAAATCCAAAATACAAATTGCACTCCGCAACATCTTCACCAACGCTGTCGAGGCCATCGGAAAACAGGGGAAAATACAGGTCAAACTTGCTCGCGGAAAACCAGGTTTGACCATTGAAATCAGTGATTCTGGTGTTGGCATGAATCGAGAAACGCTCGATCGGATATTCGAACCTTATTTTTCTACAAAAGAGGTGGGGACAGGATTAGGGCTTTCCATCGCAAAAAAGATCGTCGAGGATCATATGGGGAAAATTGAAGTGTCGAGCAAAATAAATGCGGGAACAAAAATCACGATCTTCCTGCCAGCGGAAAACTAATGGCACCAAATCACTCGAAGAAAGAGAGGTTGAATCGACTAAATAACTAGAAATTTTTTTTAATTTATGGAAGAATAATTTGAAAATGAGTAAATCAAGGATAAACTTCATATTATGGATTGCCGTTTTATTGGTTGTTTCTTCCCCCTTAGCAGGAGAAAAAATCAGCCTTAAAATCAGCTATAACACCGCTTCGGTAAGCAAGGGGGATCTGAATACGTGGATCGATTCTTACAATGCCCGATGGATAGATTGGCAATCCCAGAAAAGCGGCCAGCTGGATGGCCAACTCAATCTCCTGAAATATGGGCCCATGTATGAAGTAGAACTGAGGATCCCTCTTTTCGCCGGATTTGGGTTTAATCTATGCGGAAGCCACTTCAAAAGCATGGAAGAGGGGACGGTTAGTTTTGCCTATGACCTAGAGAACAAAGCCGAAAAGGATTTTATCCGGAACGAAGTCTCGGGAATTCCGATAAAAATCGGCATTTCCTATGCTCACGTTCTTCCGTTTTCAGAAAACCTATATATTTTTGCGGGTATGGGAAGACATATCACCTTTCTCAAATACAAATTCAACAGAGAAAATGAGCTGAGGATCGGGAATGTGAACACCTACGTTTATAAGCAAGACAACTCCTATAACTCCGAAGCCCTGGGTTTTTACGCGACATTGGGCGCGGAGTACAATATCATCAAACATATCGCCATTGTGATCGAGGCAGAAAAAGTGTGGTCCAAAGCCGATGGCTTCAAAGGTCCATTCACAACGGATTTTTATGATCCGTTTGAAAACTCTCGATCGATAGAAGAGGGAAAAGCTTCTCTCTATTTTTACGAAAGCAAGCCTTTTTGGAACAACAAATATTATTCGATCTTTGCAGGGCATGAAAGAAAGCCAACGGATCCTGAAGATTATCCAGTGGGAGTCGAGGACATAAAAAACATCCGTCAGGGAGAATTGGATCTCAGTACGCTCTCATTCAAAATCGGAATCCGGTTTAAATTCTAAGAGATTCAACCAACATGTCAAAGATATTGGTCACCTACATCAGCTGGACGGGAAATACAAAAAAAGTCGCGGACGCCATCTTTGAAACCCTAGAGAGTGACAAAACAATCAAGACTTTGGACGAGACACAAAATTTCGATGAATACGATCTCATATTCATAGGCTTCCCTGTCCACTCCCACAGTGTTCCTATCAAAACAGAGGAGTTGATAAAAC
>DAOVBT010000382.1 GCA_030670375.1 Candidatus Aminicenantota bacterium
TTTCGACAACAGACCCGATTCAAAGGTCTTTGCGATGTCGCGTACTTCTAGCTGTACAGCACACATTTGACGTCTCTGTTTTTTGTCCTTTTAAAATCTGGTCTCTGTTTAGAACACATTTCTTTTTTATCGGGGCATCTCGGATGAAATTTGCACCCTCTAGGCGGTTGGATCATCGAGGGAGAAACACCCGGGATGGGTTTGAATCCCCGCTCAGGGAGACTTTCCAATAAGGCTTGGGAGTAGGGATGCAAGGGCTCTTTGAAGAATTCTTGCGTAGCCGCCGATTCTAAGATCTCTCCGGCATACATCACGGCTATCCTGTCCGAAATCTCCCTGGCAGCATTCAGGTCATGGGAGATAAAGATCATAGAAGATCGGTTCATTTCTCGGACAAGTCTTAGCTCTTTGAGGACCATCTCTCTCAGACGATCATCCAAACCCTTGGTCGGTTCATCGGCTATGATGATCTTTGGGCTCAAGACAACCGAAATGCCGATCAACACCCTTTGTTTCATCCCCCCTGACATTTCAAACGGGTATGCCCGGATAGCATTGGACGGTCCTTTGAAGTGCAGCTTTTCCAGAAGGTTTTTCGCCGTCTGGATGGCCTTCGGTTTTTTTAACCTTCTGTGCACGATCAATGGCTCTGTCATTTGATGTCCGATAGAATAAACGGGATTCAAGGCCAATGCCGGATTTTGCATTACCAGGGAAATGTCTTTCCCTCTCAGTTGAGCCAGTTCTTTTTCGGGTAGGAGCAGGAGGTCGTTATTGCGATAAATGATTTTTCCGCGGACATCGGCGTTTTCTGGCAGAAGACGAAGGATAGAAAGGGCGATAGTCGATTTCCCACATCCCGTTTCTCCGACGAGGGCCAGCGTTTCTGCCTGTTTCAGCTCCAACGTCACCCCGTCCACCGCCCGGACCTGCTCCGGGGGAGTTTGGAACGTTACTTTCAAATTTTCTATTACCAGCAAATCCATGGTGTTACCTATCTGAGGTTGACCTTTTTCCTTTCTTCGAAAGAAAAACCCAAGGACACGATGGAATAAACGAATAAAATGATGCAGAGACCTGGGGAAAGATACCACCACCACATCTCATTGACCAATCCTCCCTTGATCAAGGCAAAGTTGATCATCAGTCCCCAGCTTTTCATCGAAGGATCACCCAGGCCCAGGAAAGAAAGCGAAGCTTCTGAGATCATGGCTGTCGCGACGGTCAGCATGAATTTTGGCACCACGACCGGAAAGATGTTAGGCAGAATATCCGAAAAGATGATGTGCCTGTTCTTGAATCCCAAGCATTTTGCGCTGGCCACGTAATCCATTTCCCTGACCTGGAGAGTTCGGGACCTTACCACTCGTGCTGTGGAGGTCCACCACAAAAGCCCAAGGGCAAGCATGATGAGCCAAATGCTGGATTTCAGGAAGGCCGCAAGCATGATGATCAGGGGAATCCTCGGGATCATCAAAAAAATATCCGTGATTCCCATGAAAATCTCATCCAGGGCACCTTTGAAGTAACCTGAAAACAATCCGACCAGAAGCCCCAAGAGAGTGGCGATGATAGCGGCACCGATTCCCACGATAAGGGAAGCCCTAGATCCGTGGATGAGTTCCGAGAGGATGTCGTTTCCGATGTCATTGGTCCCTAAAATATGGTTTCGATTGGGCTTCTCGTAAGGCTCGAATCTATCCCAGGGATCATGGGGAGAGATAATGTCTGCAAGAATGGCGATCAAGACAAACAATACTACCAGAACAAGACCGAATCGATTCAACATCTTTTTGTTATTCAAGCTTTTTCTTTCACTCTAGGATCGATAAAACTGTACAGAATATCTGCGAAAAAATTCGCGGCGATAACCATGATGGTGATGATCAAAAAACATCCTTGGAGGACCGGGTAATCCCGGGACAAAAGGGCTTCGTAGATCAAAGTTCCCATCCCGTTCATGGAAAACACGATCTCGACAAACAGAGCCCCGCTCAGGAGAAATCCAAAATCCAGAGCGATCAGCGTGATCACCGGGAGGGAGGCATTTTTAAATATGTGCCGGAAAAGGATGGAGTTGCCATAAAGGCCTTTGGCTCGAGCGTAAACCACATACAGTTTTTCTTTTTCGATCAGTACGCTTCCTCTCATGATCATGTAGTTGCGAGAGGCTGCAAAAGTGCTCATGATCAGGATTGGGAGGAAGAGGTGTTGGAGCACGTCCAGGAAAGTCCCCGTTTCATAAAATCCCTTGAATGGAAATAATCCCCATTTGAAGGAGAAGACGTAAAGGAAAATGATGCCAAGAAAATAAGGAGGGCTGCTGTACACGGCAAGGAAAGCCCATGTCGTGGCTTTGTTGCCCAGGTTATTTTTTTTCCATCCGGAGAGAGCCCCGAGCAGTGTTCCCAGGATGGCTCCCAAGAGAATGGACGGAAAAAGAAGGGCCAGCGTCCATTTCATCCGCATAAAGATTATCGAAATAACTTTTTGGTTGAAATGATAGGAGTATCCTAGATGGAGGGTGAAGATGTCTTTCCAGTAGTCGAGGTATTGAAAAGACAAGGATTTGTCCAGGCCGAGTTCTATCTTGAGTTCCTGGATCGTGGCTTCGCTTGCGATAAAGTTTTCGCCCAGAAGGTTTGTTATGGGATCTCCCGGCATGGTTCTGGGAATGATGAAGTTAAGAGTGAAAATGATGAAGAGAGCTATAAGATACCGTAGCGCCTTTTTCTTCGATAACAACATGCTTTAACAATATATCAGGAAAAAAGGGGACGGTTCTATTTTTTTTTGATGTTTTTTGTTTCTTCTTTAGAATTAATTGGTGAGAATTAATTGGTGACAGTATACTCTTTCACTTAATTCCACGCTCCACAGATTTCTTCTTGATACTTTTTTCTGTGTAATTAAGTGAAAGAGTATCCTGTCCCCGAATTCGGAGGGAGAGGAAGTTTTGGATGTTGTATAGGCCGTAAAGAGGATTGGGGGACCATCCGCTGAATCTCTTTTGGTAAGGGATGACAGTGCGGCTCCAATACAGAGCAATGGCAGGCAAAAACCGAGCATAATA
>DAOVBT010000137.1 GCA_030670375.1 Candidatus Aminicenantota bacterium
TTTGGCTATTCCTTTCTCGGTGATGATGGCAGTGATATATTCTGCGGGCGTCACATCAAAAGCAGGGTTCTGGACGTCGATATGGGGAACCGTTATAAATTGACCCGCCAGTTTTCTCACCTCCTCCGGATTTCTCTCTTCAATCGGGATAGCATCCCCATTAGCCAAACTGAAATCAATGGTGTTCAGAGGAGCAGCCACATAAAAAGGAAGCCTGTGCTCCTTTGCCAAAACAGCCACAGAATAGGTGCCGATCTTGTTGGC
Source organism: Candidatus Aminicenantota bacterium (assembly GCA_030670375.1). Lineage (GTDB taxonomy): Bacteria > Acidobacteriota > Aminicenantia > Aminicenantales > Aminicenantaceae. The sequence goes on from DAOVBT010000137.1 coordinate 265, forward strand.
CGTATCCCCGTTCTGTGCAATCCTGTCTGCTCCGGTGATGACCGCATCAATCCGACCTATTTTCATCAGATAGCCGGCCATGTTATCTGTGATCAGAACAACAGGAATACCATCCCTGTCTAATTCCCAACAAGTCAGCCTGGCCCCCTGGAGAATCGGCCGCGTTTCATCGGCAAACACACGGATTTTTTTGCCCTGCTCCGCGACTGCCCGTATCACGCCTAGAGCGGTACCGTATCCGGCTGTAGCCAAAGCTCCGGCATTGCAATGGGTTAGGATGTTTTGACCATCACGGATCAATTCTCTCCCCCAAAAGCCGATTTTTTTGTTGGTTTCGACATCTTCCCTATCGATGGCGATCGCCTCCTGAATCATTATCTCCTTCAGCCTTGGGAGAACTAAATGTTTATGGTTATCAAAGGTCTGTTTCATTCTCTCGAGAGCCCAGAACAAGTTCCGGGCCGTGGGGCGTGTATCCCCGAGTCGGACCAGGATGTTTTCGAATTCTTCATCCAAATCATCCGATTCCTTAACTTTGTTCACACCCAAAGCCACGCCGTATGCAGCGGCTACACCTATGGCAGGAGCACCCCGAATGGCCATTTCCTCTATGGCTTCGGCAACTTGGATGTATTCCAGACATTCTAGGTATACTTCTTCTGCCGGAAGCCGTCTTTGATCGATCATGAGGATTCTATCTTTTTCCCACGTTATGGTCGGAAGCATATTTCACCTCTTTTTCCAGTCAGGGGCTTCAGGTTCAGGCCAGATCCATCTTTTGGTCCACTGCAGGTAGAGCGATTGAAATTCTTCCCAATCCTCAGAGGACAACTCCTCTTTTAATCTCTGATAACAAAACACGATCTGGAGGTCATTATCACGGAATATCTCTTGGGTTGGGAGTCCCAGCTCTCTCGCCATCACGCATTCTTCAAAGCACCTCCTGTAATCGCTCATATGGCCGAGTATTTGGGCCTGGAGATAATGGTAAAAACCGCAGCTGAGGTCAGTGTTCGTCAGTTTCTCGACCTCCCGCAACAATCCTGACAAGAGCCGCTCCCTTTGCTTTCCCTCTTCGCGAAGGGCCCTCTGGAGAGCCATGTCCGTGTATTTCTGGGCGGCGAATATCGTCACAGGCTTTAGCTTGGACTTATCGACGAGATGGGTGTATATCTGGAACGCCGAATGGGCGAGACCCATCTCTTGCATGGCAGAGGCAAGCCCGAAAAGGGACACCCATTCGGCCCATTCTTGGCCCTTATCGAATCCATACGAAAAGGCTGCTATGAAACTTTGTTCGGCATCCTCCCATAGATTCAAGTGCAGCTCAGATAATCCTTTGAGCATGAATGCTTGAGAAGATGGTCTTTTGGCAACTTCCTTCTCCGCCTCCTCTAAGGATTTTTTGTACGACCCTATCGCTATTTCCGTTTTATACGAGCGGGAGGATTCTTGGGCTTGGACATAGTAGAACTTGGCATCTTTGAGATGGGATGTGCAGGAAGAAAGAACACATGCCAATGAGAAAAGAAACAACAAAAATATGTTTTTTCGCATGACAGATCGATCAATCCCTCTCATTACTTAGCTCATTTTTTATGATTTCCGCTAAGGCTCTCTGGACAGATGTTTGGGTGATCAAGTCGGCACAAAATGAAGCCATTTCCCTAGCGATAGCTTCAAGCCCTTCCAAAAACCTCCCCTTCTCTTCCACCGCCTCGATATCGACAATCGCCTGAGCAACTTTTATGTCATACTGCTCGGCAATACCGCGGTAATTCTTGGATGCCAATTCTTGATGGAACAATCCCGAAAGAAAAGGGTCCTCAAGCCCTATGATGGGATAGAGGCTATAGAAGAGTTTTCTCAATGCAGGCATATCTCTGGTTTGTATCTCCTCGGCAAAAGCACGGGCTAAATCGGAATGATTGGAAAAAAAACTTAGTATGAAATCATCCGATTTCACTTTCACGAAAGAAGGATCAAGCCATACTTCCCAAGAAAAAATCTTTTCCCGCCACTCCCGGCTACTTTTTATGGCCCAAACCAAAGCGGCCGACAGGAGAGGAAAATACAAATAACGAGATTGGGGGAAAAAGCGGGCAACAAACCGAATCCCTTCCTGGACTATTTTTTCAAAAGTCTTCTTGGTCATATCACCTGGATCATTTATAAAAAATGCCGATACTATTGTTTATTTTTATCAAAATTCTTCCATAATATCCACTTATCCTGGATTATTCAGGTTATTTGACGCGAAGGAAAGCCAAGAAGGCTTCCTGTGGAATCTCGACGGAACCTATTTTTCTCATTCTTTTCTTTCCTGATTTCTGCTTTTCCAAAAGTTTCATCTTCCGCGTGTAATCTCCCCCATAAAGTTTGGCGAGCACATCTTTCCGGTAGGCCTTGATGGTCTCTCGAGCGATAATCCTTTTTCCCAGAGCGGCTTGAAGAAACACATCGAATTGTTGGCGCGGGATGAGGTCGCGCATGTGGGACACCAGGGACCGTCCGACATGGTAGGCCTTGTCCTGGTGAACGATCAAAGACAGGGCATCCACAGGTTCTCTGTTCACCAGAATGTCCAGTTTAACCAACGGTGCTTCGCGAAATCCTTCGAACTCATAATCCATAGAAGCGTAACCCTGGGAGACAGATTTCAGATTGTTATAAAAATCGAACACAATCTCATTAAGAGGAAGTCGGTAGGTCAAAAATATCCGCTGGGAGCTCACATATTCCATCTTTTTCTGTTCACCCCGGCGGCTCTCCAGTAGCTTGAGGACAGATCCCAGATATTTCTCGGGGACCAGAATCAAAGCTTCGATCACCGGCTCTTCGATCTTTTTGACTTTGTTTGCAGGAGGAAGCTCTGAAGGATTGTGGATTTCTACGTCCTTTCCCTCGTCGGTCGTCACGCGGAAACTCACACTCGGAGCGGTGGCGATGAGGTTGATATCGAACTCTCGTTCAAGGCGCTCCTGGATGATTTCTCTGTGGAGGATTCCTAAAAATCCACATCGGAATCCCAAGCCTAAAGCCGGAGAATTTTCGGGTTCGTACTGGAAGGAAAAATCATTGAGCCGGAGTTTTTCCAACGCTTTACGAAGGTCTTCCACACTGGTCTCGCCGGCAGGATACATGCCGCAAAAGACCATGGGTTTGATATCTTTGAATCCTGGCAGGGGAAGTTTGGTTCTCCTGTTTTTTTCTGTGAGCGTGTCCCCGACGCGTGCATGACTCAATTCTTTTATGCCAGCGATGACATAGCCAACCTCTCCGGCAGAAAGCGAGTTGACTTTTTTTTGTTTAGGGGTCAAATAACCCACTTCCTCCACGTTATATGTGACTTGACTGGCCATCAGTTCGATCCGCGCTCCGGTCCTGATGACTCCGTCAAACACACGCACCAGGATGATCACACCCCTGTAGGAGTCGAACCAAGAGTCGATCAATAATGCCTTCAAAGGAGCATCCCGATCGCCAGCCGGTGGAGGAAAACGCTCAATAATGGAAGAAAAAATCTCATCGATGCCAAATCCCGTTTTGGCGCTGGCCAGGATCGCTTCATCGCTCTTCAGGCCGATGATGTTCTCCATCTGCTCGAGCGCCAGATCTGGATTCGCCTGAGAGAGATCGACCTTGTTGATCACCGGGATAAGAACAAGGTCATTCTGGAGAGCCAGGTAAGTATTGGCAAGAGTTTGAGCTTCGACGCCTTGAGAGGCATCGATCAGAAGAAGGGCCCCTTCACAGGCGGCAAGGCTCCGCGAAACTTCGTAGGAAAAATCAACGTGGCCGGGAGTGTCGATCAAATTGAGAACATAATCTTTATTGGCCGGTGAATGATAATGGAGGCGTGCAGCCTGGGCTTTGATCGTGATCCCTTTTTCCCTTTCCAAATCCATCGTATCAAGCACTTGCTCCCGCAGCTCACGGGGAGAAAGAGTCCCGGTTTTTTCGATCAACCTGTCTGCAAGGGTGGATTTGCCATGGTCGATGTGCGCAATGATCGAAAAATTCCGGATGTTTTTCATTTTTATATTCCAGTATAACCAACTCCCCATCGGCAGGTCTACCCTTTTGACAGAACACACAATCCAACGGTGCGGAGCTTGACTTTTCAACAGGACTCGAGTACCTTTTGTACTGCATTAAAAGAAAATATCTTCGAGGAGGTTTCCATGTTCTTTTTCGGTCCTGTCGGCCCTACCGAACTGATTCTCATCGTTTTGATCGTTGTCATCATATTCGGGGCTCGACGACTCCCCGAACTCGGAAAATCCTTAGGAGAAGGCATTAAAAACTTCAAGAAATCCATCACTTCCAAAGAAAAAGAAAGTGAGACACAGGATGAGTCTGAGCCTCCTTCTAAGGAACAATGAGACGCACGATTGAAAAGCTTTCTCAACAAAGAAAAGAAAAACAAGATGCTCTTGCGAAAGAAATCGAAGGGCTAAAAAAACAGAGTCAGGAACTTTCTTCTTCAGACAGCACTATCCGGCTTCAGCATCTCCTGTCCCGTATGCAGGAGTTAGTCTCAACAAAAGATATTTCCCCAGACATTTTTAGGCAACAAGTGTCCCACATCATCACGGAATTCCAAAAAAATCTAGACAAAAATATCTCCCAAACTCAGGACCTGTTTTTGTCCTTTGCCGGCCTCATCGAAGCCAACGTCACTTTGATGGATGCCAAGGACAAGGAATGGGATGCACTCGGGAGCAACCACGTCGGAATGATTTTCAAAAGCATGGAATGGCGGGTGGATAAACTGGCCGTTGTTTACGAAGATGTGAACCTCCTGATGAAAAAATTCCTTCTCCTCAAAGAACAATTGGATCGATTGCTCGGTGTGCTGGAGGAAAAGAGCCTCCCGACACAAAAACAAGTCCAAGAAATTCTGCAACCGCTCAAAGACTGGCATTATGCCGCTTTCGAGAACCGACACAGGGGGAATGAGGAAGAGGTCAAAAAACAACAATCCCAGTTTCTTTCCTATTTTCAGGAGAAGGGAAAAGTCCTGGACTTGGGTTGTGGTCGCGGTGAGTTTCTCGAGCTCTGCAGGGATAACGGGATCGAGACTCAGGGAATCGATCTCAACGAGCAGATGGTTGAAATCTGCCAGGATAAAGGATTGGACTGTCAAAAAGGAGACATCCTGGAATCTTTGGCAGAAAGGCCAGACAAAACTTTGGGGGGAATATTCTCCTCCCAAGTGATAGAACATTTGTCCCCAGCCCAGTTGAAAAAATTGATCGAGTTGGCCTATTTCAAGCTTGCACAGGGTGGCCACATTGTCCTAGAAACAATAAATCCTGCTTCAGTCTTTGCTTTGGTTCAGATTTTTTTTCTCGACCTCACACACCAAAAACCCATCCATCCTCAGACGCTAAAATTTTTACTCGAAAGTTCTGGGTTTGAGGATGTAGAGATAAAATACTCCCATCCCCTCGAGCAAGAGCAGCTTCAAACTCTTCCTGGCGCGGATGAGATGGCTTCGATCTTGAACAGGAATATCGACAACTTGAACAGACTCCTTTATGCTCCTCCGAACTATTCCGCCATCGGGATTAGGAAATAAATTTGAAAATTTTAGCGGTTTTCTTCCATTTTGTGTGGGTAAACTCTAATGGAAAAAGACATCAGGTATATCCGCAGCGCCATTGAGGATCTAGCCTTCACGAACCGTTCTTCGAGGGAATCTGACGCACAGACTGTGTCATAATTATTTTTATTTTTTAAAATGGGAAAAAGGGCACAAAATCCAGTCAGAAATGGCACATGCTTATTCAATATTGCCCATTTTTTGGAATCAAATGGGATTAT
>DAOVBT010000283.1 GCA_030670375.1 Candidatus Aminicenantota bacterium
ACAACTTTACAGGACAGACCAGAGGACCGGAACGATTTTTAAATATTTTGCCATCCTCGCGATTTTCATATCTTGTCTCGGGATATTCGGCCTGGCCACCTTCACGGCAGAACAACGCACCAAAGAGATCGGCATCCGGAAAGTCCTGGGAGCTCCGATCTCTGGCATTGTCTCCCTCATATCCAAAGAATTTGTCCTGCTGCTCACACTGGCCAACATAATCGCTTGGCCGATTGCCTTTTTCTTGATGGACAGAATGCTCGAAAACTATGCTTACAGAACCAATATTTCTGCATGGATCTTCCTGATGGCAGGAGCCATGGCATACTTCATCGCCCTGTTGACAGTCAGTTTCCAGGCGTATAAAGCAGCCCGGACAGACCCGGCCCGTGCCCTCCGATACGAGTAGTCTACACACTGCATCTCGGCCAAAAACCTTGACAACTCTTCGAAGTATGTTAATATAATCTATAGAATTAACAATCGTTAATTAAAAAAATAATATTAACAAAGGTTAATAAAATGAAAATTCAAAACGAAGAATATGTCACAATCCCCCAATTGGCAAAATTTTTGGGTGTCAGCAGAATCACGATCTACAATAAAGTAAAGAACGGCGAGATTGAAGCAATCCGTATCGGGAGGATTTATGCCATTCCTAAAAAATACATATCAGAAATTCTCGGTAAAACTTTGAGTGCCAAGACAAAAAAACTGGTAGATGAAGCGGTGAGTAGAACGGTCCAAGAATACGGCGAGGTTTTGATAAAACTCGGAACCGAATGAAGCAAAAAATAACAGTCAAAATCGTCGAACACCTGGCCTTGAAACTCGCCCAAGAGATGCTTGAATTTGATGAGCCTATCCCTGATTTTGCCACCCGTTATCCCAACAGATTGGAAAGCTGTTTAGCCACACCCTTCCAGACTTTTGCGAAAAAATCGCTTTATTCCTCACTTGTATCAAAGGCAAGCATTCTTTTCTACTTGATGATAAAGAACCATCCGTTTCAGAACGGAAACAAAAGAATCGCGATGACAACGCTGATGGTTTTCCTTTTTTTGAATAAAAAGTGGATCAAAGTGGACACCCAAGAACTCTACAACTTCACGGTTTGGATCGCACAGAGCCCTCCCAAGCTGAAAAACGAGGTGGTCAAAGCGATCGAAAAATTTATCCAAACCTATATGATTAAAATCGCCGCCACGCTTGAAGTCGTCCGCGACATGGCCACCAGGATGTGACGCTTGTTATTTATCTTTGCATTGTTCAATTAAGGCATCGATTCTTCGCTTCTGATCCTCAGAATACCCGAAATAGAATTTTTCTTTGATCGTGGTGAAACAAGCCAGAGCCTGAGATTTCGCGCCTTTATCGAGATAGATCAATCCTAAGTAATAATAAGCCGCATCAAAATCAGGCCGTAATTCCACTGCCTTCTTTAGGTTTTCTATGGCTCCATCTGAATTGCGCAGGATCTGGCACACTCTGCCTAAACCAAAATAGGGAGCTGGATAATTTGGATCCACTTCTATGGCCTTCTGAAAATTCTCCGAGGATTTTTGTAACGGTTTTGTATTTCTTCTTTCCATAGCTTCCGAGAGATAAGCATTCCCAAGATTATAAAACGCCTCAGCATATTTGTTATCTAAAGATAGGGCTCGATTGTAGGCGTCTATGGCCTTGTTCCATTCCCCTCTTTCTGCATAAGCAAACCCCAGGTTGTTCCAAATCTCCGGATCCGCAGCGATTCCCCTGTAACTCTCCTCATGAAAATTTTCGATGATCTCATCATATTTTCGGGCACGGCGCAAAGTACTAATATAATTACGATAAACGTCATAGTCTCCAGGGACATTGGAAAGCCCCTCTCTGAGTATATCCAAGGCCTCATCTGTTTTGCCTTCTTCTGTATACACAAAACCAAGACGAATGTAGGCTATGCCGATGTCTTTTCGCTCCTTTATGATTTTTCTAAGCATCCCTACAGCTTCCACAGCTCTTCTATCCCCATAGAGAGTCATGGCTTTAAAAACCTGGTTGTGAAAAGGGAGAAAAGTTTTCACATCATCCTCGGGACCAAAGCTTTCCTTTGCAGAACCTTGAGAGCGTGAGATGTAGCCTAAACTACTCAGTTTTTTCAATGCCTCGCGGTCAAGTTTCTCTCTGGAGCGGACACTCTCGGAAGAAGATTGATCCCGGATTATTTCTTCGAGTTGCCTTCGATATCCATCTAATTTCTTTAACGATGCCAAATTCACGCGCTCATCAAAGTCTTTCTCCATGTCATACAGTTCGGGAATGGGCGAATCAATAAATTTTTCGTTCCTGCCAATAAATCCTCTTATCGGTGCCCATCCATGGGAGTAATAAGGATACATCGACTCAAAAAAAATCGGGCTGTCGGACAATTCCTTTCCTTCTAGAGCTGGCAGGAGCGAGGAGCCTTGAAGAAAAGAGGGTTTCTTAACACCAATAACGTCGCAGATGGTGGGGAAAATATCTAGATGACTAACATATTGCTCTACTCTTTTTGTTTCCAAACCGGGAATATTTATGATTAAAGGAACCCAGATTGTCGTGTTATAGGCGTAAAAACCATGGCTCATCTCACCATGTTGTCCCAAAGATTCCCCATGATCTCCTGTAAATACTATCATTGTCTCATCGAACAAGTGCTTCTCTTCTAAGTGCCTCAAAAGCTTGCCCATTACGAGGTCAACATATGCGATTTCACCATCATAAGGATTCCTTGCGAATCGACTCTTGAAGGGCTCCGGAGGTTCATAGGGAAGGTGTGGATCGTAGCAGTGAATCCAGACAAACCATGGAGGACTCATGCCTTCTATCCCATTCAATGCTTTATTTATAACCTCTTCAGCCCGTCTCTCCAGAACGGCTAAATTTTGATCATAGCCATGAGGATATTCATCATCATAAATGTCAAAACCTTGAGCGAGTCCGAACCGGGAATCAAGGGGATAAGCCCCTACATATGCCGCAGTGGCATATCCGTTGTCTTTGAGATGCTCGGCTAGGGACAAAAAATCCTCTCTCACAATAAAATGCAGATTATCATGAACACCATGATAAAGGGGGGAAACACCTAAAAGGATATTGGTATGGGAGGGCAATGTGGTGGAGGTATTGGCAAAAGCCCTTGAGAACAGAACCCCTCTATCGGCAAGAGCGTCGATATTGGGCGTGCGGACAGACAGGCTGCCATAACAACTCAATCGATCCGATCTCAGTGTGTCTATCGTGATAAGCAGAACATTTTTTACCGTATCCTTTTTTGCGGTCGTCGATAACAAAGGAACGACGGCGAGGAACAGAAACACAAAAAGGCCGTGGAGAGAAAAAAATATAAACAAGCGCGCTTTTTTCATTCAAGCCTTCCTTTCCTCAATCACTACCCACCAAAAATAATGTCTTAATTTTCATACTATTCTCTAATATATATTAGACTGAGATTTTTTGTGTTTCTTCCAACATTTGCAATCATTTTTTAAAAAAAATTTTTTGGGATTTAAATCTATCCTATCCAAAGGCACTCTCAGCAATCTATTGACCGGAGTATTTGCATGTGATATATAAAAAAAGCTGCTCATGAGGGATGACATCAAACAGCTCTGTATTAAGAGGAGGGATCATGTTTTTTTCTAAATTTCTGCGTGTATTTATAGCTATTATTTTCATAACCTCTTTGATGCTATCTGGCGTGGCTTGGGCACAAGACTATGCCGAAATCATAAAAACCTTGAAGATGCGAGCCATCGGACCGGCCATCATGGGAGGCCGAGTCGTAGATTTTGCTATCGTGGAAAACAACCCAGCGGTCATCTATGCTGCTGTGGGTCCCAGCGGTGTGTTCAAATCCGAAAACAGCGGTGTTACTTGGGACTCGGTTTTTGACCGAGAAAACACCGTGGCTGTCGGAGCCGTGGCTGTTTCCCAGAGC
>DAOVBT010000348.1 GCA_030670375.1 Candidatus Aminicenantota bacterium
CAGTATCATAATCATTTGATTTTTTGGATTCGGTCATCAAAATGGCCCGTTATTTTTTCAAGATCGAGCCGCCCACGACATTCGCTACCCGGCTGCGCATCGAAACGATGTCTCCCTTGTCTTCTGGATGGACACTGTTGGTTAAAAATATGACGATCGTTTCCGTATCGGGATCGATGATCAGAGAGGTCCCTGTGTATCCCGTGTGGCCAAAGGCATTCGGCCCGAACAGGTCGCCTTGATTAGTCGAGTAATCAGACCCAAGATCCCATCCCAATCCCCGCCCGGCAAAATCTGTGATGCGGTAGATTTCCGTCATCCGGTCTACAGCCAAGGGACTGAGAATCCGCTTGCCGTTATAACTCCCATGATTGAGCATCATCTTGGCAAAAATCGCCAAGTCATCGGCCGTCGAAAACAGCCCCGCGTTTCCAGAGATACCTCCCAACAATCTTGCCAGAGGATCGTGAACCACACCTATAAGAGGTTTTCCATCGGTGACCTGGGTAGGCACACACAAAGGCAGAAACTCTTCAGCAGGTGTATAAAAAGTGTGATTCATCCCCAACGGCTCGAAGATGTTTTCTCTGGCAAACTCGGCAATGGTCATACCCGTCACTTTTTTCACGATGTAGGACAAAGTTATGAAACCCAGGCAGCTGTAATGGAATTCTTCACCCGGAGAATTGAGTTTTTGCAGATGGGCGATGTGATCGATCATGGATTCCAGGGTAACAGGATATCCATATTTGTCCTTCAAATCCTCTGCATTCGTGTAAGGAGGAAGGCCGGAAGTGTGGGTGAGCAGATGCCACAGGCGGGCATCCGCGCCGGGTTTTCCGTCTTCATCGGTGTATGCCACAAATTCCGGGACAAAATCCACCACCTTGTCCCACAACCGGAATCGGCCCTGCTCGACCAGCATCATGATCGATGTGGCTGTGGCGACGGGTTTGGTGATCGAAGCCATGTCGAATATTTTCGAAATGTCCATCGGAGCCAACTCAGGAACCCATTGGCTGTGGCCAAAGGCTTTGCGCCACACGGTCTTTTCCTTCCGAACGACCAAAATAACCGCGCCGGGAAAGTCTTTCCGGTCTATGGCTTCTCTTATGACCTTGTCCACACGGTCAAGACGGGCAGAGGACATCCCTACCGATTCAGGCGTTTCAGATGGCTCGAGCCTAGGTTTGGTCTGACAACCATTGAGAAAAACAAGAATAGACAGGACAGAACAAATAGCTATTTTGGGAAGCGATTTCATCGTGATATCCTTAAAATGCCAATTTAACCATATTACACAAATTTTCCTTTGGCAACCATTATGGCTTTCCCTCCAACAAAAACATCGATATCCTCCGCTTTTTCTTCGGCCTTCAAATATAAAAGAGATGGCCGGCCGATTTCGTGGCCTTGTTCGACACGAACATCGACTCGATTTTGGCCGAAATAACGGTGCTTTATTAAGTAACCAGCCAGGCATCCGTTGGCACTCCCGGTGGCAGGATCCTCAGGTATGCCATAATAGTCCACAAAAACCCGCACGCTGAGATCATTCTGGTTTTCCCTTGCCTCGGGACAGAAAACAAGAGGGGCTATGGCCTCGATATTGTCCACCCAACTTAAAAATTTTTCAAAGTCGACTTTAGCCCTTTTAAGATGGGCCAAGCTTTTGAGCGGAACGATCAGGAAAGGGATGCCTGTGGAAACCTCCTGGATCGGGAATTTTTCATCCAAAACGCTTTCATCAAGGTTCAAGGACCGGGCCATCTGCCCTTTGTCGATCTCCTGTCCAAAAACAGGAGGTTTCTGTTTCATCCATAGGATATCGGGCATATCCTCTTTGTAGCCGAAAGTGACAGGGATCTGGCCTACCTTCAAGTTTAAAACGATTCTGTCTACTGGCCTTTTCAGTATTTCTTGCTGGATAACAAAAGCCGTACCCAAAGTGGGATGTCCGGCAAACGGGAGTTCCTCTTCTGGTGTGAAGATGCGGACATCGAATCCTCCATCCCTTTCATTGTCGGTGAGAATAAACGTCGTCTCCGAGTAGTTCATCTCCTTGGCTATCCTCTGCATGTCCGTGTCTGAAAGATCAGCCGCATTCCGGAAGATCCCCAGCTGGTTCCCGGCATACTTCTCCTCGGCAAACACATCCACGATATAAAACACATGTTCCATCGATGCTACCTCCCGAATAATGTCTTCTTTCAAGAATTCAAGTATACAAAAAGCAACGCGGAATGACCACATCAAGATCATTCAGCGGTGAAACATCAAAAATAATCGACCATTTGACTTTAGGTGAGCGATGTTTTATAAATCCCAGGAATCGATATATATATGAGTTTGGGAATCCTTTCTGCACTCGCACTTTTGCCCATCCTCTCTGTGTTCGTCTTGATCGTTCTGTTCCGATGGCCTGCCATTCGAGCCATGCCCGTGGCGTACACCATCGCCGTTCTTTTAGCCCTGCTTGTTTGGAAAGTCCCTTTGCTCCAAGTCGGCGCCGCATCTATCGACGGCGTCGTGACAGCAGCTTCCATTCTTTATATCGTCCTGGGAGCTGTCCTTCTTCTCAACCTGCTTCAGGAAAGCGGATCTATCCATGCCATCCGTAAGAGTTTGTTTATGATCTCTCCTGACCGCCGGGTTCAAGCCATTATCGTGGCTTTCTTTTTTGGCGCTTTTATCGAGGGCTCGGCCGGATTCGGCACTCCGGCCGCTGTGGCCGCACCCCTCCTGGTCGCCATCGGTTTCCCGGCTATGGCAGCGGTCATGGTCACGCTGATCATCCAGAGCACTCCCGTTTCCTTTGGGGCCGTCGGGACACCCATCCTGATCGGTGTCAACGCGGGTTTGAGCGGCCAAGCCGAAGTCACAAACTATTTGAGCCTCCATTCTGTTGATTACCCCGTCTATCTCCATGCCATCGGAGGCAAAGTGGCCATCATCCACGGCATCACAGGAACTCTCATCCCTCTCATCCTTGTTTTGATGATGGGCCGGTTTTTTGGTAAAAATCGAAAATGGACAGACGGTATCTCTATCCTTCCTTTTGCTCTCTTTTCCGGACTGTGCTTCACCATCCCCTACACTTTAACAGGCGTATTTTTGGGGCCGGAATTTCCCACACTCGTCGGATCCCTCCTCGGATTGATCATAATCATCCCCGCAGCTAAATCAGGTTTTCTGATCCCGAAGGATGTTTGGGACTTTCCGATGCAAAAAACCTGGCCCCCCGAATGGGAAGGCCAAAAATTCGACACAAAAACGGAAGTTCCGACAGAAAAAAGCATCTTCAGAGCCTGGCTTCCCTACGGTCTCGTGGCCATTTTTCTTCTGGCCAGTCGCCTCTGGCCGTGGCTCAAGGATGCTCTGGCTTC
>DAOVBT010000265.1 GCA_030670375.1 Candidatus Aminicenantota bacterium
CTATTCCCACACCTCGGCAACCCAGCTCTTTGGCGGCCGTGATAACAATTCGGCCATCCCCACAGCCCAGATCATAAAGCACATCATCTTGGCCCACATCTCCCATTCTGAGCATTTCCACGACGACCTCCTCTGGGGTTGGCACATAGGGGACCTCGGGCTTTTTTTGCTGCAGTCCGGCCGTGCTCAGTATCACAAAAAAGAATGAAGAGAGCAGGCCGATAATGGATTTTTTCAGCCGTTTTTTTGTTATCGCCATCCGATCGACTCCTGTAGGAGTAATTTGTCTCAAAACAGGATTGTATCAGTTTTAATAATATTAAAATTTATGGTTCATCGCAATAATGAGTACCTGAGAGATTGACATTGTTATACAATAAAAAAATCACAATCATTGATAGGAGCGGCTATTTGTGGGGTTATAGGTGTTGCAATAGGTTTAATTTCGACCCGTATTCCCCATATTTAGCATAAAAATTGATTTTGCAGAAGTATTTATGTAATTTGATTGTGTAGATACGGGAGAGAAATGGGATTGAACATAAGGGTAAAATCTTTGCTTAAGGCTTTTGTTCCAAAAAAAATCCGGACCGCCCTTGCTTGGAGCATACACAGTACCGCCCAGGCAAGCAACTATTGGGGAAATTTCCAGGATGTCAGAGAAATCTATCAAAAAAGGGTGACTGGCAATCCTTCCCTCAGTTGGCACACCTGGAAGGTCCGGGAACGACCCAGCCCCTTTGGACGGGTTCTTGCCTTCGGGGACGGTAAAGGAATGGCTGCAGAAGCCGCCCTCGTACGAAACAATACCATCGAAGTCATTTATTTCAATATTTCAAAAGGTGAGTGTCAAAGCTTCGAACGGCTATTTTCCGACAATCATTTTGAATTCCCTTACAGATGTGTTCTTGGAGATGCCAACCGTTTTGACTTTACCCAGCTTGGCACTTTCGACACCATCATCTCGGTGGGTTCATTTCATCATTTCGAAAAATTCGAGAGAATTTTCCCCAAGTTGAATCAGATATTGAAACCCGATGGCCTTCTTTATGCCGATGAATTTATCGGGCCAAGCCAATGGCGATATGAAGGACAAATCATCGATCTGATCAATCAATACCTTGCATCTTTGCCCGAAAAACTACTCCTTAACCGAAAACCAGTAATATCTGAGGAGTTTTATGGGATATGGAAAAATGGTCTTGATCCCTCGGAATCCATTCGTTCGGCTGAGTTGGAGGAGTGGCTCAGAAAAAGCTTCATTGTCCTTGAGGCTTATCCTTTCAATGGCACTTTCCTTTACCCTTTTTTCCTGACCGCTCAATTTAATCCTCAACGCTTGAACATCCCAGCCTGGCATGATACCGATGTTGGCCACAATGAACTGAGAAAAATGGCGCTTCAAGAGGACGAGTGGATTTCCTCCGGTCAGCTGCTGCCCCATTTCATGTACTTCACTTTAGGGAAAAAATAAAAAATTTATATTCAATCCCAGTTAGTTTCTCAGACACTTTCCACAGCATACGAGCGATTTCAGTATCGTGTGACAATTTATTGGATTCAACTTTTTTCGGATACCCTTTCATCTCCAACCAGCCTCCAGGGCCATAATAATCACCGCCTTTAACGTCTGGAGCAATTGCCGCATAGAGTGTCGGGAGCGCCCCCATATCGATCCCTTGGGAGAAAAAGCGATTCAGAAAATGAATAAAGCCAACATGTCTTTGGAGTTCAGTTCCTGTCCAACCTGGATGTGAGGCGACAGCAATCGTATTCGATCCCGCTCTCTCCAACTTTCTCTGCAGCTCATAGGTAAAATAGATGTTAGCGATTTTGCTATCACCGTAGGACTGCATTTTTTTATAGGTACGTTTTTCCCAATCGAGATCATCGAAATCAATTTTTCCGCTTTTGTGGCTCGTGCTGCTCACATTGACAACACGTGAGTTCTCTGTGTTTACAATCAGATCCATCAAGAGACCTGCCAAGGCAAAGTGACCCAAATGATTCGTTCCGAACTGGAGTTCGAATCCATCGGCCGTTTTGGAATATGGCGGCATCATGACACCCGCATTATTGATCAACAGATCCAGTCGAGAAAAATTCTTCTTATAATCCTCTGCAAATCTGCGTGTCGATTCCAGGCTGGCTAAGTCCAATTCCATAACCTTTACATCTGCATCTTGGCAACCAGCTTTAACTTTATCTAGGGCTGTTTTTCCCTTTTGCAGATTACGCACTGCCATAATCACCTCGGCATTTTTATTAACAAGCACACGAGCCGTTTCGTAACCGATACCGCTGCTGGAACCCGTCACGATGGCGATTCTACCTTTCTGGTCAGGGATGTCGTTACTGTCCCATTTCTTCTGTGACATCAAATTCTCCTGTTCACATAATCATTCGTTCGCTTCACAATTTATTCCCAAGTCTTTTCTAACCTGGAATATTCAGGTTAAAGGAACGAGCAATCAATATCAAATGATTTTATGCGTTGGAGTTCATTCATACAGCAAGAATCTAATTGGCATAAAAAAAATTACGAAAAGTAACATATGTTTTATATTATCCATTAATTAAATTCTTTTATAATTTTTTCTGATGTTTTTATTGACATTTGCAACAATTTATTGTATATTTCAGGACAATTAAACATATATTAGACTTGATATAGGAATAAAACATTTAAAATGAGACAGTTATGGTACCTGCTTTTCAAATCTCCCCGGCACAGATGGAAGATGTTATGGCGGCATCTGACAGACCGGGACACTCCTGCACGAAGGAATCAGATCGATTTGCTGGCACAAGATCTCAAATTCCATGTTGGTGAGTCCTGCCGAGTTGTCCTCAACTTTTTCGAACGAAACAATTACAGTAAAGACCTGGCCCGAGTTCCGCCTTTGATAGAAAAAACACTCATGCGCACGACACCGTTCTTGGTCGTGCAGCCTGAGAATGAGCAAGATATTGCAAAAGTCATGACTTTCTGCAAATCCAGAGGTCTGGCATTATTTCCCCGAGGAGCAGGCTCTTTCGCCTTTGGAGGCGCTGTCCCCACAAGGAAAGGGATCGTGATGGACCTTTCCCCGATGATGGCAATTCTCGAGATCGATCCCGAAGGTTTAGCCGTTCGTGTGCAACCGGGAGCCCGGTGGGCAGACGTGGCGACAAAACTTGAACCTTACAGTTTGATTCCTGTGACAACACCGACAAGCAGGTTTTCCACGGTTGGCGGATGGATTGCCACCGGGGGAATGGGCTTGGACAGCTATGCTTATGGCCATGTCAGCGAATCCGTACTTGGAGTACGGGTTGCCCGGCCAGATGGATCCATTCAGGAACTGGACTCCATGAGCGAATCCATAAAAGACCTTATCGGGACCGAAGGGCAATTCGGCATACTGACGGAAGTCACATTACGCATCCGTCCCAAACCGCATCACAGCGGAGCCTGCTTGCTCACTTTCGACACGCCGGAACAGGCGCTGGAATTTGTGGAAAAACTTGCTAGCCGAGATAATCATCCTTCCCATGTTGTGTATTTTGACAGAGAATACATGAGGAAGGAAAACATCCTTTTTACCGAACATACCGGCATAACGGATCCCATCGTTCCTGAGCATGATACGGTCCTTCTTCATTTCGAGACTCGGGAAAACGAGCAAAAATTCCTAGCTTCGTTGAACGGGAATTTGGATCAAATCCAGGAATACCGGTTGGCCGCCCGCTATCTCTGGTCTGACCGCTATTTTCCGCTCAAAGCCCAACGGATCAGCCCTGGGCTTCTAGGAACAGAGGTGGTGATCCCCGGAGCGAAGATCCCCCAATATATTCGGAAAGCCCGGAAGCTAGCGCGGCATTTCAACATAAAGCCCACGATCGAGGTGATCGTCTGCCGCGAGGAAGAACATCTCTCTCATCTGGTGATCCTGTCATTCAGTTGTGACTATTCGCGAAAACTTCATTATGTTTTAAGCCTTTTGTTTATTCAACTCCTAGTAAGGACCGCCGTGTGCAGCGAAGGCCATCCCTACGGAGTGGGCATATGGAACACGCCTTTTGTGGAATACAAGTACAAGAAAGATCGTCTGGCCGAATTAAACAGGAGAAAACAGACAATAGACCCCAGTGAAACGCTGAATCCC
>DAOVBT010000386.1 GCA_030670375.1 Candidatus Aminicenantota bacterium
GACTGAAAATATCTAAAACGACGCCCACTTGACAGGTTTCCTTCTGCCCAATATAATCGTCTCACAATGTCCGATCTCCTCGAAAAAAGGTCTCTGTCTCAACTCTCAAAACTAGGATCTACCGCGAAACTGAAAGGCGAATGGGTTTGTGATGAAGATGTGATCATCCAAGGCCATCTTCAGGGAAAAATCGATTCAGGAGATCATGACCTCCATATCGAAAGGGAAGCAAAAGTCCAAGCAGATATTCGGGGAAAAAACATCACCATACTGGGGAAGGTCACAGGCAATGTCACAGCTTCCGGAAAGATTTTAATCGGAAACGAGGCCAAAATGATCGGGGACCTATCGGCTCCTCAAATTGCCATCCAGGACGGGGCCAAATTCAAAGGCTCCGTCAAGATGCTCCCCAAAACCATCTAACTAACCTGGATTATTCAGGAATTTTATTTGTGGCGGTAGTATTCCGCTGGCGTCTGACTCGCGATATATTCAACGGCTTTTTGGATGCACACTCTGATTGCCTTCTCAACCGGTGTTTTACTGAAACCGCCTAACGAGACCGGCAAACTGTCGCCGATCCATGTGGATCCTTGAACTCCAAAACTGGTGGAATCCCCTTGGACGCTCGTGGCCGCGACGATCTGAGATGTCTTGGTGTCGATGATACGGATATCGATGGCGACATGCCCTTTTTTCACACCTCCGCCAACATTGACCCCCAGTATCCTTGTTTCTCCTCCTACGCCTTTTGTGCCTCCCGCAAACTCTGTCACAGCAGCTGTAATTAAAAGCTCTGCTCCGTAAATTTCACCGATGGGAGCCTCGGTTCCCTTTTTCACACGTCCGGATTCCCCAAGGTCTTGCTCCGCCAACACCTCACCAAGCTGCTCCCTTTCAAGGACAATGTACCGATTGCTGTTGAACAATGCTGTGGTAAGCATATCTCTCATGCCTTCTCCGATCTGGCGCCACTGCAGACCGTACATGCCATACCATCCTCCGGTCCATCCTCCCTTTGCCGTCTTATCCTGAAATTCTCCGACAGCAAGCCTGGCTTTGGGGCCATCATACCGTTCCGCTTGAGCTTGAGCTATGGAGGGGCCCCCTGTAGATGTGACTGTAGCAGTAGGAGCACATGAACTTAACCAAATGACGACTGCCATTAGGACTAGTATCCATAGAAATTTTTTCATATGACCTCCTTCTGCAAATAAGCTTATCACGGGAAGAGAGATTGTCAATCCCCCCTCCTGATTACTCCGCCCTGACACTCTCGTTCCTGATTTTTCTGTTATAATGGCTCTGATGAAGCATTTCGATCTGCATTCAGAATACGCTCCCAAAGGGGACCAGGTTGGTGCGATCACGCAGCTCAGCAAAAGCTTGAGTAAAGGGACAAAACACCAGGTCTTGATGGGAGTGACGGGATCGGGAAAAACTTTTACCATGGCCAACATCATAAAAATGGCCAACAGGCCCGTTCTCGTCATCTCGCACAACAAGACACTGGCAGCCCAGCTCTACCAAGAGTTCAGGAATTTTTTTCCTGAAAATGCCGTGGAGTATTTTGTCAGCTATTACGACTACTACCAGCCGGAGGCCTTTATCCCGGCCAGCAACACCTATATCGCCAAAGAAGCCACGATAAACGACGAAATAGACCGGCTTCGGCTTTGTGCCACCAATTCTCTCTTCCAGAGGAAGGATGTCATCATCGTTGCTTCTGTCTCCTGCATATACGGGATCGGATCCCCCCAGACCTATTTTTCCATGAGTTTCACAATGGAACAGGGTCAATTCATCTCAAGAAAAAAATTCCTCAAAAATCTTGTCGATATTCAATACGAAAGGCAGGAATCCAATTTTCAAAGGGGAGACTTTCGCGTAAGAGGCGACATCATCGAAGTTTATCCTTCTTATGAAGAATTTGCCTACAGGATTGAATTGGACGATGAAAAAATCGTCGGCATTTCTTCGATAGATCCTCTCCTTGGTACGGTCAAAGAAAATTTCAAAAAAATTCTTCTTTACCCACGGACTTTTTTTTCGACTCCCCGCAACATCCTCGATTATGCCATCGAAAGCATCGAAAAAGAAATGAAACAGAGAACGGATTTTTTCCAAAAGCAGGGAAAAATCATCGAGGCCAACAGAATCGAGGAAAAAACATTGTATGACTTGGAATTATTGAGGGAGCTCGGCTGGTGTCCCGGAATAGAAAATTACTCCCTCTATTTGAGTTTGAGAGAGCCGGGACAGCCGCCTTACACATTACTGGATTACTTCCCAAAGGATTTCCTGATCATCATCGACGAATCCCATGTGACCGTCCCTCAGATCGGGGGGATGTTTCATGGGGATCGAGCACGAAAACAAACCCTGATCGAACACGGTTTTCGCCTGCCTTCGGCACTGGATAACCGCCCGCTGCAATTCGAAGAGTTTGAGGAGCGGGTGAATCAAGTCCTTTATGTCTCTGCCACTCCAAGGCCTTATGAGCTGAATAAAACAGACCATCACGTGGTGGAACAAATCATCAGGCCCACAGGATTGATCGATCCTGTGGTGGAAATCCGGCCTATCAAGGGACAAATCGATGACCTGATGGCGGAAATCAAAAAAAGAGCAGAAAAACAGGAAAGAACTCTGGTGACCACCCTGACAAAAAAGATGGCAGAAAACCTAACCCGATACTACCACGACATCGAACTCCGCGTCCGGTATCTTCATTCCGAAATCAACACTCTCGAACGGGTGCAAATCCTTCGGGATCTCAGAAAGGGCAAATTCGATGCTCTCATCGGGATAAATCTTTTAAGAGAGGGTTTGGACTTACCAGAAGTCTCCCTTGTCGCCATCCTGGATGCTGATAAAGAAGGATTTCTGAGGTCATCCACTTCCCTGATCCAGACTTTTGGGAGAGCAGCACGGAATGTCGATGGCAAAGCCATCCTGTATGCCAACACCATCACCGGATCCATCAAAGAGGCCATGAATGAAACAAACAGAAGAAGAATGCT
>DAOVBT010000047.1 GCA_030670375.1 Candidatus Aminicenantota bacterium
AATTATAGAGTTTCCCCGAATGGAACGTCCCTGTATTGTTACCCTCGAAGAACGGTTTGTGAAGGCTAGATCCTCAATGGCGCTGTGGATATACCTGATGTCTTTTTTCAATGAAGTCTAACAGCACCTAATGGAAAAGCACTATTCTGGATAAATAATAGAGTTGAGTCTGAGGAAGCAGTTGCATATAATACAATAGCAATCAGGAAGCTTTGGGCTACCTGATGACTTTGGATAGGCGATGGAAAAGATGTTCAAAAAAATTCTCGTGGCCAATAGAGGCGAGATTGCTGTGCGTGTCATCCGGGCATGCAGGGAGATGGGAATCGTACCGGTCGCCGTTTATTCCGATGTCGACAGAAGAGCTCTTCACGTCAGAGTGGCGGATGAGGCCTACCCCATAGGCGAGGCCAAACCTTCGGCAAGCTATTTAAACATCGACAAGATTATCGGCGTGGCCAAAGAATGCGGGGCTCAGGCCATTCACCCCGGGTATGGATTTCTCGCCGAAAATCCCAGGCTGGTCAAACGCTGTGAGGAAGAGGACATCGTGTTCATCGGCCCCCCTTCCAAAGCCATGGGGATCATGGGAAACAAAACCGCTTCCCGGAAGAAGATGGCCGAGGCCGAAGTGCCGATCATTCCGGGTACCCTCGAGCCAGTAGAAGATGAAATAAAGCTGGAGAAGGAGGCGGAAAAAATCGGCTTCCCTGTCATCCTCAAAGCCTCTGCAGGTGGGGGCGGAAAAGGATTGCGGTTGGTCAAAAACAAGAAGGAGCTTGTTTCTTCTTTCCGTTTGGCCCGCTCTGAGGCAGAGTCCAGCTTTGGCGACCCATCCGTGTACATCGAAAAGTACATCCAAGAGCCCCATCATATCGAGGTCCAGATCCTGGCCGATCATTTGGGCAACATCGTTTATTTGGGCGAAAGGGAATGTTCCATCCAGAGGCGCTACCAGAAAGTCTTGGAGGAAACCCCTTCTCCCTTCCTGGATGAAAAGATCCGTCATGAAATGGGACGAGTGGCCGTGAAGGTTGCGGCTGCCGTCGATTACCGGAATGCGGGGACAGTGGAATTTATCGTCGACAAAAACAAAAAGTTCTATTTTCTGGAGATGAACACCCGTCTTCAGGTCGAACACCCCGTGACAGAGATGGTGACCGGGATCGACCTGGTCAAATGCCAGATCGAAATCGCGGCGGGCAAACCTTTGGCTTTCCGCCAGGAAGATATCAAGCCCAATGGATATTCTCTCCAGTGCCGGATCTATGCCGAAGATCCGGATAATAATTTTATGCCTTCACCCGGAAAAATCCTTCACCTTCGTGTCCCCTCAGGAGGGTTGGGCATAAGGGACGACAACGGAATCTATGAAGGCTATGAAGTGCCGATGGAGTACGATCCCTTGCTGTCCAAACTTGTCACCTGGGGGCAAACACGGAAAGAAGCGATTCATCGCATGCTCCGTGCTCTATCCGAGTACCAAATATACGGCATCCGGACGACCGTCCCCTTCTTCAAACGAATCCTTCACCACCCCCAATTTTTTGCAGGTGATTACAACACCCATTTCATCCCCAACATGGAGAAGGAAAAGGATGGGAATGAGCCCAAGGATGAATTGGTTGCCCTCATAGCCGCAGGCATCAAAAGTTACTGTGAGAGCAAAGCGGGCCTTGGATTTCGCCAAAAGCAAAAGACGAGCAATTGGAAGACACAGGGCAGATGGGAAAGCCTTAATAGAAGACCTTAAAATGAATGTATCATTTTGGTTGAAAAACAAAGAGTTCAGAATGAACCTGACAAAGACTAAAACGAATGATATCCTGGTCACTTTGGACAAAAACAAATACAGGGTTTCTGTGGAATTTCTTAGCACAGATGAGATTTTGCTCAACATCGACGGCAAGGTTCATAATGTTATCGTCAACGCCAACACAATATCCTATACCGTTTATGTGAACGGACGGTGCTTCCAGATCGAAAAAAAATCCGCTCTTCAAATTCTTGGCCCGAAAACCGGGAAACAGCGCAAGGCCAACGTGAACACATCGATGCCTGGGAGGATCGTGAAGGTCCTGATGAACGAGGGCGATGAGGTTGAAGAAGGCCAAGCTGTGTTGATTCTGGAGGCCATGAAGATGCAAAATGAGATCAAATCTCCACAACGCGGGCGCATAAGCAAGATCTGTCCCAAGGCGGGGGATTCGGTTGAGACAGGGGCACTCCTCTTCACCATCGACTAACCTTATTCATTACCCTACGGGCGAGCTGATCTCACTACATCTGCTTCGTTGCAGCCCATTCGCAGTATACATATACAACTTCATGGGCCGACGCCTCGCATCCTTTATTACTAGGGTGGGGTGGAGGGTCTAGGGTGGGGTGGATTGGCCGGGGAAGCATCTCTATTTCCGTGGTAAAAGCCGGTATAAAGTGGTATCACGGAAATAGAGATGCTTGCGTCGGCTAGGGAAATTTATATTTAGGGCGAAAAATGCTATATTTATAGACGGATGTATTTATCTGTCATAAAGCTGAAAAAGAAGTTCAAGAGACTGGTCGTTCTCTCTGCCATTTTCTTGGTCCTGTTTGGGGCGGGTGTTGTTTTGAAAAACATTTTCCTGCACCAGATTCAGGGTAAGATCCAGGAAAGTTTCGGGTATTCTGAGTTTCGCTTTTCTTTTTTTCCCCCTGCCCTCATCCTCATGGATGCCAGGTCAAAATCCGTATCACCCTTCTTCTCTGCGAGCAAAATCGCCGTGGGAATCTCTTTCCGATCTTTACTCTCCAAAGACAGGCCGCTCACTGTCATCATCGAAGATCCCATATTAAGGATTTACAGCACACAGGATGCCGAACAGGAAGACGCAAGGAAGCGAATCAGTTTTGCTTTGCCTTTTGTCATCGATCGAGGAGTGATCAGGAATGGAGCATTGTACTATTGGGGATCCGAGACACGCATCCAAGCCAACGGGGTGAGCGCGATTTTCACTCAAAACGGCGATGAATTTTCCATAAAAGGTGAAGCCAAGGAGAACATTATCACTCTCTCTTCTGACAAAAATCCGATCGAGGGAAAATTGAGTTTTTTACTCAGCGGAAGAGGGCAAGAAATTGCCATACAGAGGCTAAAATTCAGCGGACCGAGAGGAGTGATAAACGCTGTAGGCAGTCTCTTCGATCCTTTCGATCCTGAAATTCAGCTGCAGGCCAATTACATTCTCCGAGTTGACATGATTCCGGATATCCTGGATATCCCGTTTGAATACCAGGGTTGGGCAGAGGGGAAAGGTCTATTCGAAAGGAAAGATGGCCTTGTCACGGTGGTCACTGATTTTTCAAGCAAAGATCTTTTTCTCAACGGTGTCAGAATGGGAAGAGTCGAAGGAAATGTGGATTATAATGGATCTGCGGGCCGTCTGGATTTTAATATCCAGAAAAGAGGACTTCAGCCAGAATATGTGCGTGTGAATTTCGATAAACAGAGGGTTTGGGGAACAGCCAGAGGATTCTACTTGGATCCGATCATCAGTCTTGTCGATATTCCATGGCCGGTATCTTCACCGGGTTGGGGAGTTTTTTCTCTTGACAGAGATAAACTTTTGGCCGAGGTCGAGTTTAGGGATGAAGAACTGGGGGTAACGGATTCAAAATACTCTTTTAGCGGCCAAGTTCGGGTTGAGTGGGACAAACAGAGGACGGTTTCATTTTTTTCTGAACGCTTGAATTCGCAATTTTTCAGTGTGAAACTGGATGGGGGATTGGTGATAGACAACACGATCGATCTCTCGATAGATGGCGAAATAATGGACCTGAAAAAGGCAAGAGAATTTGTTTCCTTGTTGCTCCAGAAAAATTTTGATTTTCCCGAGATCCGTGGGATGGGACAGTTAGCGATTCGCATATTTGGTGATTTTGGCCGGCCCGAGGTTAATGCGGAGTTTGCTGTGACTCCGGGAGGGTTTGGCAATTTTGATGTCCAATATGTCGAGGGAGAAGCCGATATATCAGGTAATGGTTTTTACGGGCAGTTTTTTGTGGTCGATCCCATGATGGAAGGGAAGATCGATGTGAACGCTCACCAGGGCGAGCTCAGTGTGAATGCCGCAGTGGAAAGGGGATTCGTTGAGAGTCTCCTTCCTGGATTCGACATATCCATCCCCTTGAGAGGAGAAGCATCGGGAAATTTTGAATACCGTGTCAAGGGAGAGGAGGTAAGACTGGCAGGACATTTCTCGAGCCCGAACTTGGATTTTTCCGGTCAATCTCTCACGCAGGTCAAAGGCAAACTGGAATGGGACGGGTATGCTATTTCTTTTCCTGAATTGGCATTTGACCTGCATGAAGGGAAGATAGCCGGATCTGCCAGCATGCTACCCCTGCGTGATGAATTTGAAATCGATGTTTCCGGTGAAAGGATCAATCTTACTTCTATCTTCGGGCCTGTCCAAGGATTTCTTTCGTTCGAAGCCAAAGGAAACGGTAACCTGGGAACAGATTCGGCTATGGGGAACTTCGAAATAAAGGATTTGTTTTTCGACCCCTTCCAGAAAACCGAAGTACTGGGCGAATTGCAGGTGAGCTTTTCTGAGAACAAGGTACAGCTTGAACTGGAGGGAAATTTTGAGCCCGGCGTGAATAAGTTTTTCATATCTTTGGGTATTCCTCTTCAAGAGGAGACAATTTCGGGGGATATCCGGGGTTCCTTCACAAACTATGACCTTCTCCTGCCATGGAGTGGGGCAGAAGGGCGCATCAACTATATTGTCGGGATCCGGGGAACCAAGCAGGCGCCTCAAGTGAAGGGTGCCATAGATTTCCAAGGGGAGATATTTCCTTTTCCTAAGTTTGCCCATGCCCTCCGGGATTATTCTGGGTATGTTCTTTTCGAAAATGGAGAATTCTCCATTCGCTCGATTCAAGGGAAATTTGGCGGAGGGGATGTCCAAGGGTCCGGAAGTCTGAAACTGGGTCAGGGAGGAGTGGAAATGGATATCAAAGCCGAGGGGAAAAATCTTCTTCTTTCTCCCCTGGAAAGGACCAAAGCCCTGACAGATGGGTCCATCACATTGGTCAAGGATGCCAATCAATTTGTTTTGAACGGGGAGTTTCTCGTCCACCGGCTCACATGGAGAAGGGAGATCACCGAAAAATTCGCTTTTTCCTCAACCCCTTATTATGAACCCCGAGAGGAACCTGGGTTTTTTGATGAGCTTACTCTAAACCTCAGGCTTAAAGCCTATGATAATGCATGGCTGGAGAATTCTCTCGGGAGGGTCCGTGGAAGATTTGACCTCAATATCATGGGGAATATCAATTCTCCTATTGTTCTGGGCGATATCGAAGCCCTGGATGGTGATCTCAATTTTCAGGATCGTAAATTCAGGATTTTAAACGGGCGGGTAAGCTTTATCAATCCTCAAACCATCGAGCCCTACTTGAATTTTAAAGGAGAGACATACGTTAAGGATTACAGGGTAACTTTTTCTTTGGATGGATTTGTGGATCGTCTCAATCCAGAATTCAGTTCCTCCCCCCCTCTCCCCCCGGAAGATGTTCTTGCCCTCCTTGCTTTGGGAGAGGCCTTTAAGCGGACCTATTCGTATGATATGAGTACCCAGATCAGCACGGCTTCCCTTCTTTCCTTCCAGCTATCGGAAGAGGCGAGGAAGCAAGCTGAGGGGCTTTTTCTTGTCGACCGTTTCAGGATCGATCCGTTTGTCATCGGATCCTCAGCTGAAGTCACAGCTCGGTTGACGGTCGGGAAAAACATCTCGAGGAACTTTTTTGTCCTGTATTCGACAAATTTGACGACACAGCGTGAAGAGATCATCCGGATGGAGTGGCAGTTGACAAGAGATCTGTCCATCGTGGGAACCCGGGATGAAGAAGGACGAATCGGTTTTGATTTCAAAATCCATAAGAGGTTCTGATTTGAGTAAGAGAGTTCTGGAAGTAATGTTTTCCCTTGCAGGAGTCTTTGTTTTATTCCTCCCGACATCCCGTTTATTTGCCCAAATGCCGGAGGCCATCACACTCATATCAGAAATTAGCCTCAAGATCGATGGGATGCCTAGCAGCCCAGAAATGAGGAATCTCATTCCGATGGAAGAGGGAGAAGTCTATTCTTTAAAGAGGATCACAGAAAGCATAAGACAGATATACCAAACAGGGTTGTTTTCTGATGTTAAAGTTTTGAAAGAGGGAGATCAAGACGCTAAACTCACTTTTCTGTTGACAAGAAAACTCCTGATCCGAAAGATCGATTTTATCGGGGGCAGCGAGATTCCCCGAAAAAGGCTCGTGGAAAAATTATACGCTCTGAAGCAAGATGGGTCTTACTCGGAGGATAATCTTGACCGAGCGGTTGAAGAAATTAGGGAGATTCTGAGTCGGGAGGGATTTTTTCAAGCTGAAATTGAGCCTGTGGTCGAACAAAATCCCGAGGTCCCAGAGATAAATATCTCGTTTATTATTCACTCCTTCAAGAGATACACCATCGGCAAAGTCGATTTTACCGGGAATCTGATCATATCGGATCAGGAATTGCGCAAAAAATTGCGCACAAAAGAGGGAAAGGAATTTGTTCCTTCTGATTTAGAAGCGGACCTGGAACGAATAAGACAGAGTTACCAGGATTTAGATTACCAACGCGCAGAAGTTCTGGTCGCGGAGCAGAGGTTTGATGATGCAAAAGAACAGGTCTTTTTTGTCATTCAAGTCCTGCCGCAAGAAAAGATCGAAATCACGGTTATCGGGGCGGATGTTCCTTTGGCCCTCCTTAAACCCATTTGGGAAGCCCAGATATTTGAAGAATGGGGTTTGAGAGAAGGAGATGCCAAAATCATCAACCACCTGAGGAATAAGAGTTACATTTTTGCGACCGTTAACTCATCCGTTCAGTATGAGGACAACCTGATGCGCGTGATCCATAGAATATCTCCTGGGGAACGATATAAAATCCAGAAGATTACCTTCAATGGTATGAATTATTTCACTTCCGACCAGTTGAAAGAGGAGCTTATGCTGATGGGAAGCTTCCCGTTGTTCCAGAAGGTTGATGGAGCAAGGCTTTATGAATTGTCACAAGAAGTCGAACTTTTGTACAAGTCTCATGGTTTTTCGGAAACACACGTGGAATTGGTTTTCGAAAGAGCAGGGAACAAACTCAAACCAATCTTGACTATCGAGGAGGGCAGACAGGACAAGATCGACAGCATATCTATCCAGGGCGAAGCTCTGTTTTCTGAGGAAGTTCTGTTCGAGAAAATCGGTGGAGTTCAAGGTGGGCCTTTTTTTCAGCCCGATATACAGAAAGACATCGAAAGACTCAAGAGATATTACCTGAACCAAGGGTTCAGAGGAACCGAAATTGTGGCCGTTGTCGAGCAAATTCAAGACAATCTTTATTCTGTGCGATTCGAGGTTGAAGCAGGACAAAAGATCCAGATCGAAAATATTATCATCACAGGCTATCAAGCCACCAAGAAAAATACCATCTCGAGGGAACTTCTGGTGCATGAGGGAGATTTTGCGCGTTATGACGCGATTGGAGAGACAAAAAGAAAATTGGAGAGGTTGGGCATCTTCACAGAGGTCATGATCGACGAAATCCCGATTTCCTCTGATAGGATAAATTTATTGGTCGGTGTCAGGGAAGGGGCAAGAAATTATGCCAGTTTAGGAATAGGCATGGAGACGAAAAGCCAGCCCCGGACTTATGCTGTTTGGGATTATGCATTTAGGCCAAGAGGAACGGCGGAGTTGATCCGGTACAACATCTTTGGGACAGCGGCCCAGGCCAGCCTTGTCGGGCAGTTGAGTTTTAGGGAAACAAGAGGCGTTTTTTCTTGGAGACAACCCTATTTCTTCGGGCTTCCGATGGAGACCTACTTTAACGCTTGGTTGGAAAGAGAATCGCGCACCAGTTTCACGTATAAAGGAAGTGGAATCAGCTTGACGACCGTAAAACCGATCTCGAAAACAGAGAATATGGATTTTTTGGCCACATTGAGGTATGCCAGAAGAATAATAACCGAGCTGAAGATTGAAGAGTCTGAAATAGACCGCCGATTTTTCCCGTTTTCCACCACAGCGATCTCCGGCAGCTACATTTGGGAGAGAAGGGATGATCCTTTTAATCCCACGGGAGGATTCTTTTTCAGTTCTGTACTCGAATGGGCATTCCCGTACTTTGGAACAGAGTCAGATTTTTGGAAGACGTTCAATAAATTTCAAATTTTCACTCCAGTAGTCCCTGACGTAACGTTTGGGGCAACAGTACGACTTGGATTGGCCAAGGGGAAAGTTCCGATTCATGAAAGGTTTTTTGCCGGGGGCAGCAATTCTTTTCGCGGTGTGGCTTTTGATGAATTGGGACCTAAGGATCCGAAATCTGGCAAACCCGTCGGGGGAAAGGCCTTGATTTTGTTCAATTTTGAGCTGGCCTTTCCGATTATTCCAGCATTCAAAAATTTGTACGGTACCCTGTTCTTCGATAAAGGAAATGTTTTTGAAAGAAGAAAGCAGGTCAGCCTGTCCGGACTGAGGAACGCCCTAGGATTGGGATTGAAATACAAAACTCCGTTAGGCCCGGTCCGTTTGGAACTCGGTTGGAATCTGGACCCGTTTCCTGGGGAAAAAAGCCTTATAGGATTTATAACGATCGGCAATGTATTCTAAAACAGCGAAAACCAGCAGGCATCCGAAACAAACCGCCACTCTCTTTCTTTTTTTTCTCTGGATGCTTATCCCGAGCTATGGTCAGGGAGAAGTTGTCGATCGGATCGTTGCCATTGTCAATGACGAAGTCATCACACTGACAGATGTCAATATCATCCAAAAGTTTGGCTTGTTCGAAGATCTGGAAGAATTCCCGGATGCGGATAAACAAACACAAATTCTCAGCCGGTTGATCAACCAGAAATTGGTTATTCAACTGGCCAGTGAACGTATTATGGTCGATGAGAAAGAGTTGGAAGCGGTCTTGAGTGATATTGTCCAAAAGACAGATCCTGACCTTGCAGGAAGAGCCCTTCTTCAATTTGGCTTGGATTGGGATGATTTGAAATCCTATCTTCGTGAAAAATTGTTGTTTCAAAAAATCATATCTCAAAGGTTTAATCGCGGAGTCATAGTGAGCATCGAGGAGATCGAAAGATATTATGAGCAAGTGTATGT
>DAOVBT010000349.1 GCA_030670375.1 Candidatus Aminicenantota bacterium
AGCAATTGTAGATGATGAATAAATTATACGTAATTATATTTTACTATACTTTTTTAGACTAATTCCCTTATTGTCTTGAGAGAAATTAAAATTTAGAGCCAGAATTGATAGCCGATCCCAAAAAGGATGCGCATGCCCCCCAGGTTTACGTTGATGTCGAAGGGTTTCACTCTGAGAGGGATGGATTTGACTTCAGCAGTCAGGAATAATCCTCTGAATAGATTTAAACTCATTCCTGCACCGATAACAGTCGTCCATTTGGTGTGATCGACTTGCTGCCGGACAAATTCGCTATCGATATCCTGTTTATAAAAATAATAGGCGATGCCGATTTTAAAGTACGTGCTGACATTCCGGATACGCAGGAGAGGAACCCGAACGATCCCTGCAAGCTGCAGGCCGCTAACGCTCAAAGTGCTGTCTTCCTGAAAAAGTCCGATTGGAGCACTTCTTTTATACCCTCCCTCGTAGGAAAGTTCCAGAGTTAACGATCTTGCAAAGGAATATCTGACATAGGGCTCAAAGACGTATCCATCTCCATATATCTCCCCCAATGTGGGATCATCGAGATTGCGGTATCCGCCATTGAGACCGAGGGTGAACTGTGTTGCGCTCGCGGCCTGAATAGAGAGGAATATCAGGGAAACAAAAATGGTCCATTTTTTCACAAGCTCTTTTTTAGGCATGGTCATTATTCCTTTTGTGCATTTTCGCTCTATCGAACGCTATAGCTAGGATCGCTTTCTTCTCCTGAAACGTTGACAGATGTGATCTTGTACAGAAAATTTTCCTCTGCCAAAAGTCCTCGTTTCAGGATACTGAAGGTCAAAGCGTCCACTTCGGCTATCAGTGTAAAGGATAAATCTTGGACATCTAATTGTTTGGCATACACACGATAGGAGGTAACCTGGCCTCCGTTTTGGGGATTAGCCGCCCAAGTCAGCTGGTCTATATACTGGATGAAAAATCCATAATCGTTTCCCACTCTTATAACGGCAAAATGCTGAGGTGCATGAAGGCTTTTCAGAGGATAAAAAGCAGCTTTTTGGGCATCCAGGATACCCCACCCGAAATGATTGTCAGGAGATTCAGATTGGCTGGCTGTCAATTTCATCGCTGTTTTGATATCCAGATTGGTCCAGGTCGGATTGATCTCAAGAATCAAAGCAGCCACGCCTGCCACCAACGGGCAGGCAAACGATGTCCCATCCACAAGCTCGTATTCAGCGAGCCCATTCGGAGAGGCTGAATAAACCGAATCTCCCATGGCCATTACATCCGGTTTGAGCCGGCCATCGGAAGTGGGGCCTATGGAACTGAAGCTGGCTCGGCTACCCTGGGAATTAACAGCTCCGGCAGCCATCACATTATCACTGTCAGACGGCGAAATCAACGTGTTCCGCCCGGATTGGGATCTTCCTTCATTTCCAGCGCTATTGACGATCATAATGCCACGACTTGCGGCGATGTTTGCGCCTTTGGCGACCACTGTGGTTTCCCCATCCATATCCAGCCAGGAGTAGTCCTCCTCACTATGAGTAAACCGATCCCGGTATCCCAGGGAACTGCTGATGATGTCCGCTCCGAATGAGTCAGCCCATTCAGCCCCGGCGATCCAGTGGTCCTCTTCAATGTGGCGCTCCCAATCCAAATCGCCGTTCTCCGTCTTCCCCAGGAGAAAACTGGCCCCGAACGCTGGACCAATGAGTTCGCCTGGCTCATATCCGGCGATGGTTCCCAGGGTGTTGGTTCCATGATCCCCGCTCCCCATTTGACCCTCTTCATCAAAAACATTGGGATCGCCGTTTAAAAAATCCCAGGTGGCCACGATATCGAGGTGATCCAGGGCCTCATGCCCCAAGTTGCTGAAGCCATCGTCCAACATGCAGATCAACACCCCTTGGCCGCTGTAACCCATGTTGTGCAAAGCAGGAACGTTCAGCTGATCGACCTGGGTAAAGGAGGCTCCATAATCGAAAACGAGCGTTTCTGTTAGGAGCGCCCTGCGAACCGGCTCTGTTCTTGGTTCGATAACAGGATCGCTGTAGGTGTAGACTTGGACCTCGTCCACTTTTTTGACGGAACGAAACTTGGAAATCATCTCGAGGGATTGGCGCGTGGCTTCAACGGATACGGCATTCAACCAGCGGGACGTGTGTCGTACCCTGTGGACGTATTGCTCGATCAAATCCACATATGGCTGGTAAACAGGTAAATCGTATTCATCCACCAGGGCTTCAAACCCATGGCGAAGGCGCCTGTTCAAGGATTTCAAATTCAAGGTCATCTTGACCTCTTCCAACTTCTGGAGCTTTCCCGGGCCTTTATCTCTGAAATAGATCCAGGCGACCAAATTTTCTCCATGCCCTTTTTTATCGAATATCCTCTGCATTCTCGGAGAGATCTTTTCTTCCTTTTGGGAGATCCCGCTGGAGAAGACGATGGATAGGAATAGAATCAAGAAGATGGTCTTGAATAGCCTAGTCTTAATCATGTTTTTCTCTCATGTTGATAAAATTTGTCTTCTTACAACTTATTATTATAGCAGATATGCTTGGATTTAGAGAATTCCACAATGGAATGTTAATTTGACCTCTTCATCATGTATGTTTATAATGATTTTAGTTGACTATTATTGACTTGTCGACAATTTCTCTTGAGGGATTTATTTTAAATGATCACAAAACACTTTTAATAAAATCACTGAGATTTTTTGCTTTTTCCGCATCGCAGGAACCTTGAGAATGCCACACTACTTGAGCTTCTTCATTCAGCACCAAAATGTGAATGTTGTCTTCTCCAGAAATATCCAAGGCCTTTCGGAATAGATCCTTATTTATGTACAACGCGATCGTTTTTTCCCGAGAACCGGGATACCGGATTCCGACTCGCATAGCCCGATTCAAAAACCACCGGACAATTGGATTGATGCAGGAATGGATCGGAAGCTCATAGTATCTCAGCCCTTTGTGGAGATCTTCGAGCAGAGTGGCCGTGGGTAGCCATGTGTTGACGGCTAGCTGCTGTTCCCGCTGGAAGGCCACAAAGACAATATTCAGCTTCCCTTCAAAAACGCGGGGCAGGACAAACTCTTGACCATCCAAGTTGGTTCCTTCGACTTCCGGAAATGTGTTCAATCGTCCATTATCCTCTGTGATATTTTCTATTTATAATTCAATACCACATATGCCAATGATTGGGGAGGATTGCTCAAGTCGATTTTGAAGATGTTGCCGTCGATCTTTTTCACGTTCTGCTTGTCTTTTGTGTAGTCATCTCCCGAATATGGCAAAAAACTGGCAGAATCGGTCTTAAAATGCATCGGGAAAACGATCAGCTTCGGATTGAGCTGGGAAATCACATGGTCGGCTTCTT
>DAOVBT010000225.1 GCA_030670375.1 Candidatus Aminicenantota bacterium
CGACAGAACTCACCATCATCCGCTGCCCATCCCTTTAATGGGGACAGGATACTCTTTCACTTATTTAGTTCCCCTCCTTAGAATTAAGTGAAAGAGTATCCTGTCCCCGAATTAAGAGCAATAATAAAAGGTTTTGAGTTCTTCGATTTTTGGGTTGTCTGCGACGAAGGAGGGAGCAGGAAGATCCTTTAATTCTTCAGCCAGGGATTGTGCTTGCTGGAAATAAGAATCCCGGATTGCCTCGATACAGGAAAGATCCACTTTGTTCGTCTGGAAGGAATTTTTGAGTCCAAACGCGACTTTTCTCGACCGATATCCTTTGTAGGTCCACTCTCCTGTCTGGATGTTAAAAGTGTATTTTGGCAGAAATAGATGACCGTTTTTGGCTACGAATGCGATGGCTCTCGCTAGAAAGTCAACATCCTTTTTACTGAATGTGTAATGGATATTGATCCTAACCCAACCGGGCTTCAATCCAAACAGCCCTTTCTGAACAATATCTCTGTACTTGTTGGACTGTTCATCGTCGATGCCAAGCAGGAGATGCCCGTATGGTCCGGCACAGCTGCACCCGGCTCGAGATTGGATCCCGAAAAGATCGTTCAATAGTTTGGTCACGAATTTGGGATGGAGGATCCGGTCCTTGTGATGGATGTTGAAAGAAATGATCGGAATTTTTTCCTCAGGGTCTACCCGGCCCACCATTTCCAAGTTCGGTATGTGCTTCATCCTTGCCAGGAAATCCTTTGTGAATTCCGCTTCGATGGACTCGATCTTATGGACGCCGATTTTTTCTTTCAAATCCAAGGCCAATGCGGCTTTTATCGTCTGGAGGATAGGAGGAGTTCCGGCCATTTCCCGGGTTTCGATGTCTTTGGAAAAATCATGGGCACCGAATCCGACAAAGTCTACGGTGCCTCCCCCCGCCGTTGTGGGGGGCAAATCCTTCCGATAAAGTTGCTCTCGAAAGACAAGAATGCCGCTCGCACCCGGTCCGCCCAAGAATTTATGGGGCGAGAAAAATATCGCGTCAAAATAGGAGTCTTTGTCCTTGTTCATGTTGATTTCCACATAAGGGGCCACCGCGGCAAAGTCATAAAATATCAGGCAGTCGTTGTCATGACAGATTTTTGCGATTTCATAGACATCCGTCCGGATTCCGGTGATGTTGGACCCGGCAGAAAAGGATGCAACTTTAAAACGGTCCTCGTATGCTTTGTCTCGAATCTTTTCTGCCAGATCATGCGTGTCGATTCTTCCATAGGAGTCCAATCCGATGACCACTACCTCTACAAAGGCCTCTCTCCACATAAGCTCGTTCGTATGGTGTTCGTAAGGGCCGATAAACACGACAGGACGGTCAGTTCCTGTTTTTTCGATGGAGTGGAAAATCCTTTCTTTGGTGACGGGAGGAATATAAATCCCGATGATCTCCTGGAGCTTCTTCAAGGCTCCTGTTGAGCCGGATCCCACACTGATGATCCTGCCGGTTTCTCCTGCGTTGACAAGTTTTTTTATTGTTTTCAAGGCGTCGTGGAACAGTTGAGTCAGATATTTTCCCGAGTAATCATCCTCTGTGTGTGTGTTTGCATAGGAACACAGAATATTCTGTAATTTATCTTCGATGAATTTCACGGC
The DNA here is from genome assembly GCA_030670375.1 of Candidatus Aminicenantota bacterium. Classification (GTDB taxonomy): domain Bacteria; phylum Acidobacteriota; class Aminicenantia; order Aminicenantales; family Aminicenantaceae. The sequence continues at coordinate 1,639 of DAOVBT010000225.1, forward strand.
TCTTCCGGACGCTGTGTAGTCCGCATACAGAATGTTTCGTTCCCCAAACGGTGTGTCGAATCCTAAGTCGTTGCCGATGATCTGACACGTAATATAATCAAGGTCGTATGTTGTCATTTTTCTCTCCTGCTGCTTTCTATTTTATAATTCGGTACCGGGATACTCAATTCCTTAATTAATATTGGTTTGTCCCTTTTTTTGATGCATATTAATCTTCGGGTTTACAGAATAAATCCTTGACATCCGGATGTGATATCTTCTATAATACCGAAGAAATTAAGGAGATACCGATGAAATTTTTGTCTCGGCAAGAAGAGCTAATGCTTCTCTCTATCTGGAAGCTTGACGACAATGCCTACGGAGTGACCATTCGCCAGAGCGTCACTGACTTGACTGGTAAATACTGGTCAATCGGGGCAGTCTATGATGTCCTCGACCGGCTGACAAAAAAAGGGCTGGTCTCCACGGTCGTCGGAGATCCTGTCAAAGCCCGTGGCGGGAAAAGCAAGCGGTTCTACAGGGTCATCAAATCTGGTTTCAAAGCGTTAGAGGAAGTCCGGGACCTTCAGCAAAAGGCCTGGGTCGACCTCCCCGAACCTGCATTTGAAAAAAAGTAAATGCCATGACCGTTAAGAAATACTCAGCCACTTACTTTGCTTTGTGGCTCCTTAAAATCATTTCCAACGCTGAAGATTATGATTATGCCATAGGTGACCTTGAAGAAACATATCAATCTATCGCCGAAACCCAGGGTCCAAAAAAAGCCAACCGCTGGTTCTGGCGGGAAGTTCTCAAATCCCTCCCCGGATTCGTGAAAAATGGAATCTACAGGAGAGCAGCAATGATCCGAAACTATTTCAAGATCGCGTTTCGAAAGATTCTGAGAAACAAAACTTTTGCCCTGATCAACATTTTGGGGTTGGCCGTAGGAATGGCCTGTTTTATCCTCATCACGCTCTGGATCCAGGATGAGCTGAGCTATGACAAATTCCATACCAACAGAGATAACCTCTACCTGCTTACCATCATCCATCCGAACGACGTCGTGGACCCCAATGTGCCTTATGCCTTGGCACCACGCCTCGCGGATGAAGTCCCCGGGCTCAAACATTACAGCCGCATCTATCAATTGGGAAACATGCGAACCTGCATGGTTAAATATCAATCTGGAAGTGAGATTCCGGTCATGTATTATGAAGACAGCGTTAATCTAGTGGATTCCTCTTTTTTTTCCATGTTTTCCTTCCCCTTCGTATACGGGGATCCTGAATCGGCTTTGCAGAATCCCGATTCCCTTGTCATCACGGAGAAAATCGCCACCAAATATTTCGGCCATGACAATCCATTGGGAAAAATCATGACGTTGAATAACAAGGACGATCTTGTTATCTCCGGGATTATCCACATTCCGTCCAATTCCCATCTCCAACTGGATTTCATTACGACTCTTCCTGAGAGGTTGAAAAACGACTGGAACTGGAGGGATCCTTCCTATGTGCTTCTGGATGAGAATGCGTCAATCACAGAAGTGAAAGAAATAATTACCGGAGCTTTGAGCAGGCACAGCCCTTACCCCTTTGCCGACACCTTAAAAGTCGACCTCCTGCCGCTAACCAAGGTCCATCTGAATTTCGGGCGTAGGACCTATGTCTATATCTTTTCCGTGATCGCGGCTTTTATCCTCCTTATTGCCTGCATCAATTATATGAACCTGGCAACAGCCTGTTCTGTCAACCGGGCCAGAGAAGTCGGATTGAGAAAAGTCATGGGAGCCAAGCGCTCTGAACTTATCCAACAATTCCTGGGAGAGTCCATTCTGATGTCGGCTATAGGGCTTGGCCTCTCTCTCATCTTGGTGAAACTAGGGGCTCCCCTGATCAATAATCTCACAGCCAAACAATTGACGTTTTCCCTTCTATTCAGCCATTCGATGTATCTTTATATGTTCGGATTGATTTTTGTTGTCGGATTGGTATCCGGCATCTATCCGGCCTTTTTCCTCTCTGCCAACCGCCCGGCCGAAACTCTCAAAGCACCCTCACATTTTAAATCCAAAAGATCATTTTTTCGGGTTTCGACGGTGGTCGGGCAGTTTGCTATTTCCATATTGTTGATCGCCTGCACATCTTTGGTTTTTCAGCAACTCAGCTTTGTCCAGAACAGACCTCTGGGTCTGAAAACAGACTCTATCATCAAAGTTCCGATCAACCGGTTATTGCTGAGTCGACTGCCGAGCTACAAAGACAAGTTGTTGCAAAATCCCAAAATCTTGAATGTCACAGCCGGCCAGAGTGTTCCTTACAATGAAGACTATAAAACAAGCGGCGTGGAGTGGGACGGAAAAGACCCCCAACTTGCTCCCAATGTGCGGTACTCTATCTCATATTTCGATTACATCGAAACGTTCGAGATGGAGATGGTGCAAGGCCGCAGTTTTCAAAGTGGATCTGTGGCCGATAGAAATAATTTTGTCATCAACGAAGAGGCAGCAAAATACATGGGCATGGACAATCCTATCGGACAGCGGCTCAAGTTCTGGGGAAGCGAGGGAACGATCATCGGGGTGGTGAAAAACTACCACCACGTTCCCTTGCACAGAGAGATTATGCCACATGTTTTTAACATAAATCCTCGGAACTATGGTTCCTTGAGGTTTATTTTCATCAAAATGGCATCGGAAAATATCCCAGAGACTCTGGAATATATCCGTGCAACAACGACAACTTTTGCCGCCGATTATCCCTATGAGTACGGTTTTCTCGATCAAGGAGTTGGCGACCTTTATCATGCCGAACAAAAATTGGGAGAAATTTTCAGCACCTTTGCGTTTCTCGCCATTTTTATCTCCTGTCTCGGGATTTTTGGATTGGCTTCATTTACGGCCGAAAAAAGAACCAAAGAGATCGGCATCCGCAAGGTGTTGGGCGCATCAGTCTCCAACATCATGATTCTTCTCTCAAAGGAATTTTCCCGGTGGATCCTCTTAGCCAATATTATTGCTTGGCCGATCGGCTGGTATGCGAT
>DAOVBT010000068.1 GCA_030670375.1 Candidatus Aminicenantota bacterium
AGTGTCCTTGAAAAAAAGACTCATTGACCGTTACATTTTTGATGGCCACAATAGACTTGCCCTTTTCCAGTTTTAGAACCCGATCCACCAATAAAAAGGGATACCGGTGGGGAAGAATGCGGAGGATTTTTTCTATATTGAACAACTTTGTTTATTCGGAGCCCTTTGAGGCGTCATATTTTTGGATGATTTCCTGCGTGAGGTCCACAGCAGGATTAAAATAGATGATGCCACTTCCCCCTATGTCGAAAATCAGATCCAAGTTTTTTTCCTTTCCGACATCAGTGATGATCGGACGGAGTTCAGTCTGGAGCCTATTAAAAAGTCGCTGGGTGAGGTCATTCAGCTCTCGGCGTGAATCTTCAACAAAGCGTGCTCTTTCTGTTCTTCGTTTATCCAGATCTGCCATGAGATTAGTCAAAGCCTCTTGGCTGAGCGTAAGTCTCTGCGTGTTGAGCCTTGTTTCAAGATCGCGGATTTTATCATCGAGCCGGACCAAGTCTTCCTGGAGTGTTTTGTTTTTGGCTTCGAGCTGGGCCGTGACTCTTTTCCCTTCCTGTGATTTCTGGAGCACTTCTTCGGAGTTAACCACGCCAACCTTCATGGGTTGCTGAGCATACCCCAAAGATACCAAGCCAGCTACAAACAGAACCAGCAGGATTTTTTTACTTGTGCTTCTCCATTCCATCCTAAACCTCCTTTTTTGGAATCGGTTTTTTCGTGTCTTTCGCTAAAATGTGGTTCCTATCGCGAAACGAAATGCGAAATTGGAATCATCAAGATAGATTTTTTTGTTATTATAAGCAAAAATGAGCCTGAAGGGAACACGCAAAGCCGGAACAAAAATTCTCAACTCCAATCCCGTTGAGTAGTACATGTCGCTGAAACTAATCTTCTGATTTCTTGCCAGAGCATTCCCGATGTCGAAAAAGAAAATGGTGTAGATCGGCCCGCCCACGGGAATGATATATTCGGCATTCACGACCAGGGATTTCTCACCCCCAAGGTTTCGACCATCTTCGTTACGAGGTCCGATGGTGTAGATCTCATATCCTCGGATAGATCGCTCACCTCCTAAATAAAACCGCTCCCAGTAAGGAATATCAGATCCTCCGATAGATGTGAGGTACGAGTATTCGAAATGAATCCCGAATCTCTGCTCCCCGAAAGTGGGTTGATAGTGAGTGAATTCGAATCGCGGTTTGATAAATTTGATATCCCCCCCAAGCGGACCACCAGCAAATTTAACCGACGCCAAAACCAGAGATCCTCTCGATGGTGTCAGTGGACTATCGATGGTGCTCTTGTATAGCGTGGGTGTGATGCTGCTTATGTTGTATTTTCCGTATCCATACGAGCCGTAATAATAGGGATTTGTGTAACCGCCAAGGCCACCGCCAGAGCCATAATAGGGATTATAGTATGCGTCATATTCAATGCTCGGTTCAAACATTTCGAGATACTGTAAGCTGTACACAAGACCTGTTCTCCAGTATCCGAATACCCTTGCGTTGGCTTGAATATCGATTCCCCTCGATTTTTGGTCGAATAGGCCAGGATATTTATTAAAACGGTTGTATACGTTAAACCCGAGAGTCAGCGGGAGATCAAAAACATACGGCTCTGAGAATCCGAAGGAGTAGTTCTTCACCCTTTTTCCGTACTGGACACCCAGTTCAAGAGTTTCTCCAGCACCTAAAAAGTTCACCGTAGAGTAGCTCATTGCCACAAAAGTCCCCTCGTACCCGCTGTAGCCTGCCGTAAACTGGATATTGTTCCGCTGCAATTCCTTGACTCGGAGGGTGATGTCGAGCCGATTCGGATCTTCGGGATCGGGCTTGATATCCGGCTCTCCCTCCAACTCTACCAATCCCAACTGCCTCATCCTGAGGATGCTATCTTTGAAAATGGCCAAACTGAAACGCATGCCTTCGGTAAGCAAAATTTCCCTTCGAATGACCCTATCCTTGGTGTATGTGTTTCCCTTGATGATAAGACGATTGACATAAAACACATCGCCTTCTTGGATATTGAATGTGACGTTGACAAGTTTTCTCTTGGGATCCAGGCTCTCAACAGGCATGATCTGTGCGCCCAGGTATCCTGTATCATTGTACAGCTCTCTTATTTTCTCTATCGAGTCCTCACGCTGCTTTGTGCTGTAAATTTCCCCTTTTTTCAGCTGGATGAGTTTTTGCAAATACTGTGTGGAGATGATTTGGTTCCCTTCGATTTTGACATCACCCACAAAATACCTGTAGCCAGGGTCAACGGGGATGATAATCTTTTTCATCGTTTGTTTTTTAAAGAAGATCGTTCTCTTGGTTATATCCTCGATACGAGGCTCTCCGATCGAAGCTTCCATATACCCGTGTTCCTGAAGTCTCTTTTTCAGGCTGGCGATATCCTCATCCAGTTTGTTCGGCTTGTAAGAATCCTTTCCAGTAATCCAAGCAAAAACGCTATGTTCTCTGTTCTCGGAAATCGCTCCTCGAAGAGTGCTTTCGCGCAGTTTTGTCCTCCCCTCGAAGGCAATTTCTCCGACCCTTAATTTGGGGCCTTCATCGACATTAAAAATGATTTCGATCTCATTATTCCCCTTTTTTTCGGTTTTGACCTCGACTTTTCCGTCCAAAAGGCCCTTTTCCAACAGAAGGTCTTGAATAGTCGCAGTGATCCTCTGAATCTTAAAAGGACTGTAGTAGGAATAGGGAAGAATATTTTCATCATTTTCTTTGAGTTTTTCGACAATATCTTTTTCTTTCACCTTTTTACCGGTCTTGTAGGTGATTTCTTTAACAATCGGATTCTCTTCGATCGTGATCCTGATGATCTTTCCGCTTGTCCCTTGATCCTGTTCGATCTTGATGTTGGCAAAAAAGCCAGTCGACCATAAAACCTTGAAATCCCGTTTCAACAAATTTTCGTTGAAGTACTCCCCCTCTCTTGAGGAAAGGTAATACATGATGGTTTCACGGGTAACCCTATCGTTTCCGACAATTTCTATCTTCTCCACCACATCTTGCCCAAACATAAACAGGGGTAGAAGGCTGAAAATCAATACAAAAATCAGTCTTTTCATAACTTTATCCTTATACCATATTCTCCCTGAAAAATAAAGACACTCAGGGGTAATTTAGCCCAACATAATTAAAACTCTAGAGGTGGGATAAAAGTTTCAACTGACCCCTCTCCATCAAAAACACTCTATCACAAAAATCAGCAACTTTTTCATTATGCGTAACAATAATCGAGGAGAGGTCTTTTTCGGAGTGAAGGGAACGAATGAGTTCTAAAATACTCTGGCCTGTTTTCCAATCCAAGTTACCGGTCGGCTCATCGGCCAGCAGCAGCTTTGGCTCGTTGATCAGGGACCTTGCGATGGCCACTCGCTGTTGCTCTCCACCAGATAGTTTACCAGGACGGAGGTCCGCTTTCTCCTCCAACAGCACTTCCCTGAGGAGTTTGAATGCCCTTTCAAAAGCCTTTTTCTTTTCGACTCCTCCGATGAGGAGCGGGAATGCCACATTTTCCAAAGACGTGAATTCGGGAAGAAGGTGGTAGAATTGAAAGATAAAGCCGATCTTCCTGTTCCTTATCCTGGTTCTATCCCGTTTGCTCAGTCGGAACACATCCTCCCCTTCGAGAAAAACATTTCCACTGGTGGGGGTATCAAGTCCGGCGATGAGATTGAGGAAGGTTGTCTTTCCGACACCCGAAACACCCATGATCGCAGCAATCTTCCCCTTTTCAAGCTCAAAATTCAATTTTTCGAAAACACAGAGCGTCCCTTTGGGTAGGGGATATTCCTTGCCCAGATCTTCTGTCTTGAGTATGTTATTCATATTTTAATGCCACCACGGGATCGATTTTAGACGCCCTGTGGGAAGGAAAGAGTGTCGAAAGAAAACTGATCAGCAGGGCAACCCCGATGATCAAAGCAAGGTCAAGGAATTTCAGACGAAACGGCACATAGGCGATATGATAAATATCCACGGGGACTTTAATGAGTTCGAACGTGTTTGCCAGCCAGTTCCAAAACAAACCCAAGGCGGTTCCGGCAGTCGTCCCGATAATCCCGATCATAGCGCCTTGGAAGAAAAATATTTTCCTGATGTTTTTCGCCGTTGCGCCCATAGCGATAAGGATTCCTATTTCCCTAGTTTTATCCATGACCATCAAAATGAGAGTGGCCACGATGTTCAGAGCAGCCACGATAACAATGAGTGTGATAGTCAAAAATAGAAGTTGTTTCTCCAGTTTTAAGGCAGAAAAAAGCGGCTTATTCATCTCCATCCAGGTTGTGACATAGGTCTCTGCAGGCAGGACATTTTTGATGCGATCAGCCACTTCCTCGGCACGAAAAATATTGCTGATGCGAATCTGAAGAAGGTTAATTTTATCTCCCAACTTGAATAATTTTTGTGCAGCTTCCAGAGAAACCAAAGCTGTGGCATTGTCAAATTCATACAGCCCGGTGTGGAAGATGCCGGTGACCATATATCTCTTCTGCCGGGGGATCAGGGCAGTGGGTGAAAGCCGGAAGGATGGGGTTAAAACATTCACCTGATCACCGATACCTGCTCCGGTATTCAAAGCCAGGTCCCGGCCCAATAAAATGCCGGGTATTTTTTCGTCAGGCTCAGGGAGGCGGCCCTGCAGGTCCTGGAGCCACTTGGTGGATTTCCTCTCCAGGTCAAAATCGATTCCCCTGAGAACACCAGGAGAATTCTTATACGGCCCGGTTAGCAGAATATAATCATAAACAACAGGAGAGACATTGACCACTTCTTCATCGGCCTCCAACTTTTCCATGAGTTGAGAGTAATCGCTTAGCCCTTCCCCGAGATAATGTTGAACCATGAGGTGAGCAGTCGACCCCAGTATCTTATCCTGAACATCGTCCTGAAAACCCGTGATAAGGGCGATGGCGATAATGAGGGCCATAACGCCTATGGCTATCCCCAGGGTGGAGATGAAGGTGATCACGGAAATAAACGCCTGCTTCCGCTTTGCCGTCAGATATCGCCTGGCAACGAACAATTCAAAATTCATGTTTGTTTCTTTTTTACTGTTTCGGTCGGAGGAGCGGAAACAGGATGACTTCCCTTATGGATTTTTTGTTCGCCAATATCATGACAAGCCGGTCGATTCCGATCCCTTCCCCTCCGGTAGGAGGCATGCCGTACTCCAAAGTCTGGATGTAATCCAAGTCGATCATATGCGATTCATCATCTCCTTTTTTCCTCTCCTCGGCCTGCTGTTCAAATCTCCTCCTCTGTTCCTCAGGATCGGTTAACTCGCTGAAGGCATTGGCGATCTCCATTCCTGCGATGATGAGTTCGAATCTTTCGGCCTCATCGGGATTATCCTTTGCGGCCTTGGCCAAAGGGGAAACTTCTTTGGGAGGATTGGTGATAAAAGTCGGTTGGATGAGTTGGTGCTTCACGTTTTTATCAAAAATAATATCCAGCGCTTTCCCGAGGGAAAGAGATTTGCTATCCGGAGCAAGTGTTGAAGCCAATTCCAAAATCCCAGCCTTATCATCAAACCTATTCGGGGCAAGGCCGCTGTACTCGCGTAAAGCCTGCATAAATTTTATTCTCTTCCAAGGTCTTTTCAACGAAATCCTGTGTTCCCCAAAAGGAATTTCATCGGTTCCTAACAGAGTTTTGCCGAGGTAACAGATCAATTCTTCGGTCATGTCCATCATGTCATTATAATCGCTGTAGGCCCGGTACCATTCCAACATCGTGAATTCCGGGTTGTGTTCGGAAGAAATTCCCTCATTACGGAAACTCCGATTGATCTCATAAACGCGCTCCAAGCCTCCCACAATCAGCCTTTTGAGATACAATTCCGGCGCGATACGCAAATACAAGTCCATCCCAAGAGCATTGTGAAAAGTTTTAAACGGCCGTGCTAGAGCCCCGCCGGGAATGGCCTGCATCATCGGGGTTTCGACTTCGATAAAACCCCTTTCATCAAAGAATTTTCTGATGTGGCCCATGATTAAACTCCTGAGCCTGAATACATCGCTTTCTCCAGGATTCATGATCAAATCAAGATGGCGTTTTCTGTAGCGGAGCTCCACATCTTGCAGGCCATGCCATTTCTCTGGCAGGGGATGCAGGCATTTGGCCAAAAACACAAAAGATTCGGCCATTGTGGTGAGCTCTCCGGTCCTCGTTTTAAACAGAATGCCCTTTATTGCCAGCATATCTCCGATATCAACAAAAGAGAACACAGTGTAGTTTTTTTCACTCACCTTGTCTTCTCGCAAGTAAACTTGCAGTTTTCCTTTGCTGTCCCCGATATGAAAGAACGTCGCTCTGCCCATCTTGCGGATAGACATGATCCTTCCCGGCACAAAAACTTCGATTTTTTTCTCCTCCAGTTCTTCTGAGGAAAGCTCGGAATAATCCGTGAGGACATCCATAATGGTATGGGAAGGGGAGACATTATGAGGAAAGAGGTCTATTCCCTCCTGGGCAAGTTTTTCCATTTTCTGCTCACGAGCAATCTCTTGATCGATCTTTTTGGATTCATTTTTTGTATCAGACATCTTTTTCTTCCTCGGGCGCTTTTTTCATCGACTGAATTTCTTTTCTAACGGCATCCAATATCCCGTTGACAAAAGTAGCTCCGTCCTCACTGCTGTACTTTTTTGCAATTTCTATGGCTTCGTTGATAACAATCGCAGGGGCAAGGTTCTCTTCATACAGAAGCTCGCAGACTGCCATCCTCAAGATGTTGCGGTCCACGATAGCCATCCGAGATATGCGCCAGTTCGCAGAAACGGATTGAATGAGACGGTCGATGTTTTCACGATGAGACGTGATTTTGTCCACAAGCCATCGACTGTGCTCCTTGATCTCTTTTGTGGCCCTTTTGTTCTTCCAAAAGGAATCGAAGACATTTTCCGGTTTGGAGTTGTCAAATTCCAGCTGGAAAAGAACCTGAAGCGTGTATTCTCGGGCTTTACGTCTTTTACCCATAAAGGTGTCGTTCAATCAAGCCCAGATTCCTTTAACAGGTTCAGTGTTTCCACGAGAGCAAAGGCCGCATCATAACCTTTGTTGCCCGCTTTTGTACCCGCTCTTTCTATGCCCTGCTCGATCGTATCCACAGTCAGTATCCCGTAGCTGACTGGAATCCCGTCTTCCATGGCAATCTGAGCTAGTCCCTTTGTGACCTCTGCACTCAGGAAATCGAAATGGGGCGTATCCCCTCTGATCAATGCTCCTATGCAGAGAATGCCGTCGACTTTCCCAGCTTTAGCCAGTTTTTTCGCTAGGACTGGGATTTCAAAAGAACCAGGGACTTTATAGATGGAGATATCCTTCTCTTCTGCTCCCATCTTATAGAGAGCATCCAGCGCTCCTTCCAGCAGTCTTTCTGAAATAAACTGGTTAAACCGACTGACAACGATGCCGATCTTAAGGCCAGCCGCTTGTAATTTTCCCTGGTAAATTTCCATTTTATCTCTCTCCTCATTTTCCTTGAAAATTGGCCTTTCTTTTTTCCAAGAAGGCCTTTGTCCCTTCCTTGCTGTCCTCTGAGGAACAGGCGCTGCCGAAAAGTTCTGCTTCAAGGAGCAAACCCTCGGGCAGGCTTTTATCCAATCCTTCATTGATAGCACGGATGGAATATTCCAGAGCCAGGGGGGCATTCGCTATCATTTCCCCGGCTAAGGCTTCACACGTGGATACTAGATCACTTTGGGGTACGACACTATTGACAAGACCGATAGCCAATGCTTCTTGGGCATCGATCATCTTTCCGCTGAGGACAAGCTCCATGGCTTTTCCCTTTCCAACCAACCGAGCCAATCTTTGTGTGCCACCAAAGCCTGGAATCAATCCCAATTTCACTTCGGGCTGTCCCATCTTAGCATTTTCCGATGCGATCCGGACATGACAAGCCAGGGCGAGTTCTGTTCCGCCGCCTAACGCATAGCCGTTGATGGCAGCGATGACTGGTTTTCTATAATTCTCTATCAATTTCGTGAGCTCTT
>DAOVBT010000024.1 GCA_030670375.1 Candidatus Aminicenantota bacterium
TATAAAAGCCGGAGATGAACTGGATCAAAAATTCATAGAAATTGAAAGCTTTTTGTTTTCGATGGAACTTTCCGGATCGGGAGATGGGCTGCGTTGGCCGGATAAGTTTTACGTCAAGCTTCGTTTTCTGGCAAACGATATCGGCAAATCCGATTTCCCGCCCACTTCTCAACAGATCGAAGTGTTTGAAATGTTCAAGAGACAATTAGCCGACTATCAGGATCGTTTGAAACAGTTGATAGAGGAGAATGTTAAGACTTTTAACGATATGCTGAAAGAAAAAAAGATCCCGAATATCTTTACGGATATGGAATAAATGCTACAAATCAGCCTCTGACTTCAAAATCGAGTGTTTTTTTGACTGTCTTTGTCGAAATGTTATCTTTGATTGTGATGGATAACGTGTAACTTCCGGCCTCCAGGTTTCTCTGTTCTCTCGTTTCGCTTGTTTCGGTGCCTTTGGTCGTTCGGACGATAACCGTTTTTTTCATCGGCAATGGTTGGCTCACAAGAGGGGACTCGTATTTTTGGACTGCGTAATTGATGACGAGCTCTTCACCTTTGTACACTTCGTAGTGGACTTCGATATCCGATTGTCCTTGGGGATTGGCCTCTGTACCAAAAATAAAGAAAAAGATGTCCAGATTGTCCTGGCGAGCAAAAATCCGTTCGAGGTTGGGTTCGATCTGGAGGATAGAATAAGCGAAAAAATCTTCATGGATATTGGTTGTTGTCTCGGGAGTGGCGACCTGCTTTATATTTTTTGCGAAAATGATTGGTGTCGTTTCGATTGTATCCGTGAAGGAAAGAGGATCGGGAAGGGTGATTTCAAGATACTGAGTTCCGATCTTCTGAAAATCTTGGGAGGTCACAGCCATGGACAGGAGGTAACTTCCGGGCGGAAGAGGATATCCCGTGGTGTATGTTCCTTCTTGTTCCGGATCGTACGAGGCGCTTTCTTCTTCGATACGCATCGGGATGTAGAGTTCTTTCACCAGTTCGCCAGGAGTTTGGGTTTCGAGTTTGTTGAACTGAAGAAAGACATAGTTTTGCGCGATAAGATTTGTCGGTGCGGGTTGTTCCTCCTGGGTTTCGGCCTGAGGCACAACAGCGGGAGGGGCAAATCCAAGGTCGATGTTTTTGGCCTTGAAAATGATGACGGCATGCATATTCTGTCCTGCGGGGAGATAAAGGCTGTTGGTGATCTGGAAGGGGATATCGACTCGAGCTTCCCGGGATTGCATCCCTTCTTGAAAAGCGGTTTTAACTTGGGGAGGGATTATGACTGTTGTTCTCTGTTCTTCTTGAGCAAACGAGAAAGGTGCAGAGAATAAACACAGAATGATCCCTGATATCAGAGCGGTGGTGAAAAAGGCTTTTAATTTCATGTTTCCTCCTCGAGATCAACCTTTTGGTTTTCTCTTCTTTTGGTTAGTGCTCCTTCTATGGTGGCTCTTGTCTGTTTCAATCAAATACTATACCAAAACTCAAGATTTATTTCTACAAAAATTCTAGGTAAAATATCCTGATCACAACCCACATTCAGCGAATTTATTTTATCGTGCCCATCTGTTTAGTCGGGTGAATTTGTCGATTTCGGCAATACGTTGCGATTATAGGTTTGAAGCCAGGGAGGTTATTAGCGCCGCTGGTATTTGTTGACCGCGTTCTGGTGCTCGCGGAAGGTTTGGCTGAAATGGTGACTCCCGTCGTTTTTCGAGACAAAATACAGGAATTTTTCATCTGCGGGATAAAGGGCTGCTTCGAGAGAATCCCTCCCCGGATTGGCGATCGGTCCCGGCGGTAAACCGGCGTAGAGGTAGGTGTTAAAAGGAGAATCGTACTTGAGGTCTCTGGTGCGCAAGCGGTCTTTAAATCTCCCTTCGAGCTTGAGAACGTAGATAATCGTGGGATCACAATCCAGCTTCATGCCTATTTTTAAGCGATTGTGAAAAACAGCAGAGACGATCTTTTTCTCTTTGCGAAGGGAAGTTTCCTTTTCTATCAGAGAGGCCAATGTCACGATATCACGGATGGACATTCCCAATTCCGCGGGCCGTTCGATCCACTTTTGGGCAAAGACCTTCGTGAACTGAAAAACCATAGCCGCGACGATTTCTTCTGAAGGGGTTCCTTTGGCAAAGCGATAGGTTTCCGGAAAAAGATATCCTTCGAGGTTTGGGGCGTCCTTGTCCAGGGAAGAAATGAGGGATGTTTCCTCCACATCCTGCAGAAAATCCTGTTTGGCCGAAAAACCCGCTGAATCCAAAAGTCCGGCTATCTCCTGGATGATCAGCCCCTCGGGAATCGTGATGGAATGAAGATACACGCTTCCTTCGGAAAGGACCTGTAGAATATTCTTGGGTGAGTCGGGGATGGCGATGGCATACTCCCCTGCTTTCAAGCTTTGGGCGGAGAAGAAGACCCTGTATCCCACGAGGAATGGCCATGTTTTTTTTATGATCTCGTTTTTTTTCAGGTTGAGAGCGATCTCCTTGGCGGTTTGTCCCTTTTCGACCTCAAAAACGATGGTATTCGGCGGTGTTTTCATCGGACGGTAAAATTCCAAGGAAAACCATGTTATGAAAAGGAAAAGCAGCAATGCAGCCGATATCAGGCCTGATCTAACTATTTTGACCAGCATTCTATCCTGTTCTTTTGCTCTCCAAATATGTGGACAGAATGATCATGGCCGAGACTTGGTCCTCGATATCTTTTTTGGCTCTAGGCGCGATTTTTTGCTGGCTGAGGATTTTGTTTGCCTGTTTGGTCGTCAAACGTTCATCCCAGAAGTGAACCGGAAGATTCAGGATTTGTTCTAACCAGCGCGCAAATTCCCGCGTTTTTTCAGCCCTGGTCCCAGAACTTCCGTCCATCCTCAGGGGCAAGCCAACGATGACTTCTTTGATTTCGTATTCCGAGACCACGTGTTTGAAATAGTCCGCGTCCTGTTTTTTGGTTTTTCGCCTATAACTTATCAGAGGTTGAGCCGTGATCCCCAGCCGGTCACTTATGGCCAAACCGATCTTTCGATCTCCGTAATCTATTCCCAATACTCTCAAGGTTTGAAATAGACTCCTTTTCTTTTTTTGTTTTTATGCTGCTCGAGCCCAAGGATAATCAATTTATCCAGGAGCTTGGGGTAGGAAAGGCTGCTTACCTCCCACAGTTTAGGGTACATGCTGATTTCTGTGAATCCGGGAATGGTGTTGATTTCGTTCAGGAATAGCTTCTCCGTTCCTTCCTGGAGAAAAAAATCCACCCGGGCCATGCCCGAACAATCGATGGCCCGAAAAGCCTCGATGGCGATGTGTTGGACTTTTTCGGTGATATCCAGAGGCAGTTCCGCCGGAATTTTGAAGGATGTTTTACCATCTATGTATTTGTCCCTGTAGTCATAGAAATCCCTGTGAGGAATTATTTCTCCGGGAAGCGAGGCCTCGGGATTGGTGTTTCCCAGTACGCTGCATTCGAATTCCCGCCCCTCGATGCCTTGCTCGATCAATATTTTGGCATCATACAGGAACGCGGTTTGAAGGGCAGATCGGGTCTGTTCGCTATCCATGACTTTGGTGATCCCCACACTTGATCCCAGGTTGGCGGGTTTGACAAAAAAGGGAAAAGAGAAATCCCTGTGAATCCGATCAAGGATTTCGGTGGATTTTTCGTTCCAAAGGAACTCTAAGAGCACAAAATGCTTTACTACCGGTAAGTTTTTATCCTGAAAAAGACTCTTGGCTACCGCCTTATCCATCCCTGTCGCCGAGGCAAGAACCGTGGCTCCAACATACGGGACATCGGCCATTTCAAACAGACCTTGGATGGTGCCGTCCTCCCCGTAGGGACCGTGAAGGACAGGAAAATATATGTCTGCATCGATAGGGGAAAAGGAGGATTTATTTCCCCAGGGCAAAAAGGTCAAAAACGGACCCTTTTCCAGCTCGGACTGCAGAACGAATGGCGATTTTGCAGCCCGCCATAATCCCTGTTTATTGATGTAGATGCAGGAAGGAGCATATTTCTGTTTGTCCAGGTTTTTGTAAACCGAACCGGCAGAGATGATGGATACTTCGTGTTCTGCCGAACGGCCCCCAAATAGAAGAGCCACTTTGCATTTTTGTGCCATTCTGAGTTTTTCCGTACGGGCTCATTGTATCGGAATCGATTGATCTTGTCTATTTTGGGCTTTCCCGGCGCTTCCGGATAGCTCGTATCAATCCTCCAAGCATGGCAGAAATGCGGTTGATTTTGTCTTCGAAATCCAGAAAATCTCCCTCAGACAGGTAGCCGATTTCTCTTGATATCACAAGTTGGGTACGAAGCTCTGCGGCGGAAGCTTTGGCGGCCCCCAAAAAATTGATGAACTCGGTAGCACTGCCCCGTTCCTTTCCGCAAGCAATTTGCGAGGCGATGGCTATGGCTGATTTCCTCAGTTGATCGCGCAAAACGGAGTCGTGGTTGAGGTTTCCGTCTGTGGAAAACTGATACATGTCCACGGCAAGCTTTTTCGCCTGTTGCCAGCATTCTAGGTTTTCCAGATAGGAATACGGATGTTTGTCCGGTGATTGTGACATTTTTGACCTCCATGCATATAGACGCTGTTGGCCTGCGGGAATTATCACTTCTGTTCAATAAAATCTTTCTCTGTCCGACTCAAAAGAGTGAGAGATCTGAGTGGATCTGTGCGTCTTTAAATAGAAAAAAAAGCGAATGCTGTTGACAGAGCAGAATGCGGAGAATATAATAAGGGCAAAATTTTGGATCAACCACTATTAGCAATAGGCCAAAGAGTGAAAATCTTTACTCGAATCTTTCCCTTGGATGAAGGGTTCCATCTGGGTAATAAAGGAGGCTGGGATGAATAACAAAAAATGCGTATTTTTCATATTAGGAGTTTTTGTTCTTTTCTGTATGGGAGCTCAAGCCGAGACCAAAAAACTCAGGGAAATCGGACGATACAAGCTGGTTAACATCCAAAAAGATATGACAACAGAGGAAATTTTACAGACCCTGTTGGATAAATTTTCCGCCGACATCCAGAACGGATTTAACTTGGCCGGATACAGCAATTTGTCCGTTCCGTTTATCGATCAGGTAAAGCAATCTGCCTATACGGAAAAAGAATTGGCGGTCGGAGACAAGATGGTGTGGATGCTGTTCCGCTCGGGAGGCAAGGTCAAAGTCATCCACGATCTAGAATGGGCGGGGAATAATCCCTTGTCTGTCTATTCCTTTACCGTTGTGAACGGGGACAAGCATTACGAATTCATCATGCCCAAAGCCTGCGGGAATATTTCGCTCCAAAGAGTGGAAATGGCTTCCCCTGGTGTTGCTGGAGAATTGGAGTTTGGCGAAGTGCCAGAGCAGGAGCAAGAAGCCCAAGATGAATATGAAATCGAAAAAGCTAAGATATTCCAAGAGATATACGACCTCCTTAACGAGACGGATCTGTATTGTTCCTTTTTTATCATGGATGAAGGCGAACCGGAAACAAAGATATTCGGAGCCGAAAGAGCTTACGAGAGGGTTCAATTCAACAACGGCGATATTGTTTACATCAACAAGGGGCGGAATGATGGGATCGAAGAAGGGCAGATGTTCATGGTACTTGAAGTGGGAGAACCGATTCCTGGATACGGCCCCCTTGTCCACCAGCGTGGAAGAGTGCGTGTCGTGGCTCTTGAAGAAAATGTATCTTCTGCTCGAGTCGAAAAGGCGTGCGGTCCGGTTATGATCGGAAACTACTTGATCCCGTTCGAAGAAAAAGAGGGACGCATGGGTAAGGACCTGGGTTACGATGTGCCCCCGTATGAAAACAACGGCCTGAAAGGAAAGATCCTTTTTATGGCAGAAGATTTTGTCCAAGCGGGAAGTGGAGCCTGGGCGCTTTTGAACTTGGGTGAGGCCAATGGTATTCAGTTGGGGCAGCAGCTTGTTGTCTACAGAAAGCTGTATGAGGGAACCCCTCTTTTTGTGTTCGGAAATATGGTGGTCATCGACACACAGAGGACAACTTGCACGGTGAAGATTCTTTCCTGTAAGGATGCTCTGCTGATCGGAGATCTCGTCCAAACAAGATAAATACTCACTGGCCTGGATTATTCATAAAAAATTCCGATACTTTTTATTATTCCACTAATATCAGAATATTATGTTTTTACCCTCTGGGCTTGCGTTTGATCATGAAGAAGGGAGGGGGTATTATTGACAGAGTTTATCAATTTTGGTAGTTTAGCTCCAGAGCTTTTGTTTAAAGGTCTCAGAGAGCGGGCGTAGTTCAGTGGTAGAACGTCTGCTTGCCAAGCAGAAGGTCGTGGGTTCAAATCCCATCGTCCGCTCCAGATAAATCCCGACAGGATACCCGGACCGACTTTAGGACTAGGTCACTTGAAAACTTTTTTCTCCAGGGCCTTTTCTCTCTGCCCGAGAAACTCAAAATCCTTTTCCATTATCCGAGTCTTGAGCTTTAGATTCTCCTCTTCAATCTTCAATTTTGTGAGTTCCACCACGAGGTTATGACTGAGGTTGTGAAGGAGTATTGTGCAATCTTTGGTTTTGTCCAAGTCTTCGAAGGCAAGATTCACTCGAGAGGCCCATTCATCCACTTTTTTGTCGAGCCGATCTTGCCTTTTTCCCAAAATTTCCAAATGTTTATTTGCATGATCGAGCTTATCGATAGTATCCCTCAATTCCTGATGTACAGGAAGAACCATGAGTTTGATAAGGGGAGAAAGGGGTTTCATTATTTTCAACAGCAGATTCTTTATCTTTGATTTGAAATTTTGAGGGCTTTCATGTTTTGGAGGAAAAGAAGGGAGTGAACCTGAATATTCAGCTTCCTCGAACCGTTGGGATTTTTGTGTTTTGGGTTGGTTTTCGATTTTCTTCTTGATTTGATCCATGATGTTTGAAACATCGATATTTTCATAATCTATTCTAATATCGCCATTCCTATCTTTCTTTTTGTTTTCCATGATATTCTCCTCAGAACATGTTTTCCTCACAATCCCATCAATTATATTTGACATTTTTCTCAACTTCAATATGATTATTAAAATTGTTATGGTCATGAATAGTATTAAGTTTGTTCATCCCTTCTTTTTTTCCTAATCTGATCCATTGTAAGGCAAGAATTGGCAATGGAATAGGGGAAAGACGTGAAAATGAAATTCCTTCAAAGGTTTGAACTCCCCAAGGATATTTCTTTCTACATTTGGGGATTCATTTCTCTTTATCTGCTTTTCTCTATGATCTCCATCTCGATTAGTGTGCTTTTTCTTTTTTTGGCCTTCCTTTGTTGGCTTGCTCAAACCATCAAAAGGAGACAGAAGCCTTTATTTCCCGGGTTTTTCTGGGGACTTATCGTTTACGCAGTATTCACCGTTCTTTCATCCTTTTTTTCCGTAGATCCGGAGGTCAGCCTCAAAGCTAGCAGGGATGTGTCGCTCTTTTTGATTGTTCCGATCGTCTACTCTGGGTTCTCCAGTGAAAAAGATCTAAAAAAAGCCAACTTTGCACTCTTGGCTTCGGCATACATCAGCATTCTGTATTCCATTTTTTACTTCATTTTTCAAGCTGTTCCTGAAGAGCGGATAACGGGATTCATGGGACATTATATGACCCAAGCGGGTTTGCTTTGCCTGTTTTGTTCGGTGGCTTTGAGCATATTTCTGTTTTCTAAAGAGAAGTCAAGATATCTATGGGGAGCAGGCTTTATCCTTGCTCTAGTACCCACGGCACTTACTCTAACTCGTAGTGCCTGGGTAGGTCTTGCTATTGCCGTTGTGCTGATACTGCTGTTGTACAAACCCAAAACCCTGATCATCATCCCTCTTGTCATAGGCCTTTTTTTCCTAGTCAGTCCGCAATATATAAAACAGAGAGCTTTTGATATTTTCAGTTTAAAAGACATAACCAACATTCATCGGATCGAATACTTGAAAGCAGGAATCCAAATCATAAGAGATTATCCTCTTTTGGGCACTGGACCCGATATGGCGGATGATGTTTTCCAGGATCCAAAATACGGGCTTTCCGACCAGGCAAGAGATAATGTTCACCTCCATAACAACATCACCCAGATTGCTGCCGAAAGAGGAATTCCTGCTCTTGTCGCATGGCTTGTTTTTATGGCCTGGGCTTTTCTTTCCCTTCTCAAGCTTCTGATTCAAAGGAATCCGGCCATTCTTCCACTCACAGTTGCGGCACTGGCTGCCATGTCTGCATTGGTGACTGCTGGTCTTTTCGAGTACAACTTTGGTGATTCCGAAATTACAGTTCTTTTTCTGTATATTATCACTATCCCCTTCACACTTGCACACATGAAAAATGTTAAGATTCAGGAAAAGCGGGACTCTTCTCTCAGGCATTGACCCTGTTTCTTTCCTGTGATATAAGCTAGAAGAAAAGAAATTCGTGCGAAGTTGTTTGTGAAATAGAGCAGAATAGTGTCAGCAAAAAGAGTGATTATTCAAAGAAAAGAATGAAGATTAACAGCAAAAAAGAGCAAATAAAACGGAGAATTGGCTTCTTGAAAAAAGAGTTGTTAGACCAAAAAGAAAAGATCGAAAAAATAGAGAAATTGACAAAAAAACAGATTGATTGCAATTTCGAGGTCAATTTCTGGGAATTATCGGAAAAAGAGCTGGATCAAGAAATGGGAAACCGACTGTCGATGTTAAATGAAGATATTGACTGCGCCCGACTCGAAAAAATTACCTCTCATCGAAAGGGAGTGGGGATATTGATCGTCGTTTTTAAAAATATTGCGAGAAAAATTCTTCTTCCCTTTTTGACCCCAGTCTTTGAAAAACAAAAAAGGTTTAACGAAGAAATGGTCGCCTGTCATTTGGCTTCTTTTATAAGATTCAAATCGATAGAACGGAGACTAAGGGAGCTCGAAAAGGATATTGCCGAAACAAATGAAAAACAGGAAACAATACAGGATGGAATAGAATCGAGTTTAGAGAGACAAAAGAAGAATGATACAGAAAGAAAAAGATAATTACGCGAGCATTACGATCGATCTGGCGAAAAACTCTCCACAAAAACTTCCTCCTCGAGTGAAGGAGCTATACGAGAAAGAAAATGTTGACAAGATTAATAGCCTCATCCCCTCTGTATTATCGGCCTTAATCAACACTCAGGATCTGGAGATTATAGATAGTGTGCTGCCTCGGATAATAAAAATCGTTTCTGAGTATGCAGGAGTCCAGATCTCTTATAACCTCCTCTCCAGAATTGAAGTTATGTTTCAATTCCGCAAACCCAGCATCGGAATATATGATCATACTTTTAACATCATCGGGGGCGGACAGAAATACGGATGCACGATCGCTTATGCTTTGCAGAATGACTTTAACGTGACGCTCATTGCAAACAGATCTGTCACACAACAAGATCTCAAGAATTGGTACAATCTTGATCTAGATCAATGCAAAATCAAAGTATTGAAGCTGCCTTTTTTTGAAGAAAAAGGAGTTCAAGAAATTGATCCGCTTGCCGTCACCAAAAGAGACGAAAATCCTTTTCACCTGATAAGTAGAGAAAGTGGGAATTATGATATCTTCATCAACAATAGCATGTTGGAAATGGTTTATCCGTTATCCAATGTTTCAGTACTAATATGTCATTTTCCCGAAAGACGAAGATCGAGGTATTTTTATGCAGACAGATACACTTTTGTCGTTAACAACAGCAAATACACGGCAGAATGGATCAGGAAAAAATGGAAAATGAGTGCGACCACGCATATTTATCCCCCTGTGGATTTGCATGATTCCAAACGAGTGCCACAGAAAGAAAACATAATCTTATCAGTCGCCCGTTTTGAAAAAGGCGGAAGCAAGCAGCAGTTGGAAATGGCAAAGGCATTTGCAGATTTGTCTCAGGCCAACCCCAAGGTATTAAAAAACTGGAGACTTATCTTGGCAGGAGGAAGCGTAAACAATAATCCCTATCTCCAAGGAATTGAAAAATTCTTGGCCTCAGAACATCCCAAAAATATAGATTTGAGAGTAAACATCCCTTTGAAGGAACTCAAATCACTGTATGAAAAGGCCAGGATATTTTGGCATTTTTGTGGCCTTTATCAGTCGGATCCTTCCCTTGTAGAGCACTTTGGAATGTCCATTGTGGAAGCCATGCAGAACTGGTGTGTTCCGATTGTATTTGATGGAGGAGGTCAAAAAGAAATCGTAGAACAAGGAATTTCTGGTTATCGATTTTCATCCCTTAAAGAACTAAAGGACAAAACTTTCGAAGTCATGAATGACAATGTGTCATGGGAGAATCTGAGCCAACGAGCTTATACCAGGGGGATGGTTTTCACCAAAGAGGTATTTGTTGCAAAAGTAAAGGAGCTTTTTGAACAAATAATGAACACGTATTTTATGCTGCCATCAAATTCCTAGAGAGAGTTCCCATGGAAATCATGTTTTCCGTCGTTATTTTAACAAAAAATTCCAAAGGTGTCGTCGATGGTTTAGTGAATGCCTTACGATCCCAGAAATTCACATTCCCGTATGAAATAATTTTTATGGACAACAACTCTACTGACGGAACGGTCGAATATCTTCAAAGCCTCCAAGAGAAAATGAGTGATGTGAGAGTTTTTCATGTTCCGGAAAATGAATTCAGTCACAGCGGGACTCGGATGCAGGCGGCCCGTCTAGCCAAAGGCAAATACATGGTTTTTTTTACCGATGATGTGCTTCCGATTGGAGCCAATTTTTTGGCAGATTTGACCCAGCATGTTAAGGAGGGAAAGGCAGCGGCCTCCTATGGAGTCTTTCAGATTGGAGGGAAGAAAGAGTACGACCCGATTGATGCTTTTCTCCATAATCGCAGTTATCAGAGATATCGTGATATCTCTGAGCCGATATCGGCTTATTGCTGGAATATCTTGCCTCCCTCGATAAGAAGAATTCTGAGCAATTTCGACAATTGTGCGTCCTGTATTGACCGTGAAGTTCTTTTGGATTTGAATTTTCCCGATATTCCTTACGGCGAAGATATGATTTTCGCCAAAAAGCTGATCTTGAACAAGCAAAGAATCGCTTTTGCGAAAAACGCAAAATTTTATCATTGGCATAAGGTCAAATTTGGTTACATGTTAAAGAGAATGTGTATCGATCAGTACTTGAGTATCAAAGAATTTGACCTTTATTATGTTTTAAGTCTAAGAGGTCTTATTAAAAATATTGGAATCAGAATAATTCACCGGACTTTTGTAGGTTTTTTCAAGGTGAAGATTCCTATTTGGAAAAAATTCTACTGGATCGGCTACAATTGGAAGGTTGTAACTGCTGATTTTTTAGGAAAGTATATCGGGATGCTGGATGAAAGCAAAAGAGGAGGACTTCTGGCTCCCATGAAAAAAAGGCTTATCAAAAAGAAAAAAAGAATAATAGATGAAATCAGTACGAAATCGCTTTTGAGGTATTGAGTCACCTATTGTTGTTCATTATAATAGTTTTCCATAGCCCAATTTTTCGAGAAGGCGATTTGATTTAAGTAACGAACTTAGGGAGTAAGATGAAAGTTTTGCTTATCGGTGCTAATGGTCAATTGGGAAGAGATATCGTGACTGTTTTTAAACCCGAGGAAATTATATCACTTGTTCATGAGGATATAGAAATTGCGGACTTTGGATCCGCAAAAAAAAACCTTGAGAAGCTTCAACCTGAGATTGTTATCAATACAGCCGCGTACCACAATGTTCCAGAATGTGAAAATAATCCAGACAAGGCTTTTTTGATAAACAGTGTAGGGTTAAAAAATTTGAGTAAGATATGCCATAATAATCGAATGGGATTGGTGCATATAAGCACAGATTATGTTTTTGATGGAAACAAGAATTCCCCCTATACTGAGGGAGATACCCCCAATCCTTTGAATGTGTACGGTGTCTCCAAATTGGCGGGTGAATTTTTTGTCAGACGATTGGAAAAACACTATGTGATCCGACTCGCTAGTTTATTTGGAAAAGCGGGTTGTAGGGCTAAAGGAGGAGGGAATTTTGTAAAAACCATGCTCCATTTGGCTGGAGCGAAGGATAGAATCCAGGTGACGTCCAACGTTATCTGCAGTCCAACCTATACAAAAGATGCAGCTATAAGGATAAGAGAATTGCTTGCAGAACGATATCCTTCAGGTATTTACCACGTCACTAACAGTGGATTCTGCAGTTGGTATGAGTTTGCTTTAGAAATATTTTCCCAGGCGAAA
>DAOVBT010000429.1 GCA_030670375.1 Candidatus Aminicenantota bacterium
AAACAGTCAGACATCCGTTTCCTTGAGCAATTGGATGGTCCTGTCGGGAAGAGGATTCCCTTCTCGACACCAAAATTCCCAACCGATGTCACCTTCCACATATTCGGCATCAAGACTCATTTTTTCGAGCACAATCATAGCTGCCTCGATCACCTCTTTGCCGACCCCATCGCCTGGCAGCACCGCTATTCTGTATTTAGGCATTGTTCTCTCCATGATTTTTTTCTCTCTCCATTTTTTTCTTAATATAAGGTATCAGCCCCCCGGCATCCAGGATTTGAAGGACGGATTCGGGAAGAGGAGCAAAATCAAAAACACCCTTTTGACTCTCGATCACACCTGTTGCAAAGTCGATAGAAATCTCCCCCCCTCCTTGGATGTTATCCACTGCTTCGCTGCACTGCACGACCGGTAACCCCTGGTTTATGGCATTTCGAAAAAAAATGCGGGCAAAGGATTTGGCTATGACAGCCTGGACGCCGGCATGTTTTAAACAGGTAGCCGCCTGCTCACGGGAGCTTCCGCATCCGAAATTTTTCCCGGCCACAACGATATCCCCGGGTTTGACCTTGTGAGCAAATTCAGGGTCCAAATCCTCGAGGGCATGCTTGGCCATTTCTTCAGGATCCAGGACAGAATAGGTATACTTTCCGGGGAAAATCACATCCGTGTTGACATCGTCCCCGTATTTCCAGACTTTTCCTTTGCTCATGCGTATTTCCTCGGGTCGGTGATTGATCCCTCCAGAGCAGAAGCGGCAACAGTTGCCGGTGATGCAAGATAAATGGCCGAATCCCGGCTCCCCATTCTTCCCCGGAAATTCCTATTGGCCGTACTGATGGCCACTTCTCCTGGTGCAAGAACGCCTTGATGTGCCCCTAAGCAAGGACCACATCCCGGATTGAGCACCAAGCACCCGGCATCCACCAGGGCCTCCAAATCTCCCTGTTGTAAGACCTGCAAATATTCCTTCCGTGAAGCTGGGATGACCAAAACCCTTACGTCCGGATGCACCTTCTTTCCTCTCAGGATCTGGGCAGCCACTTTTAGATCCTCGATACGGCCGTTCGTGCAGGTGCCGATGATCGCTTGATGGAAAGGTGTTCCTTGGACCTCGGTGACAGGGCGCACATTATCCACGGTGTGCGGACAGGCAACCTGGGGCTCGATCGCGGATATATCATAGTCCAAGACTGCCTCATAATTGGCATCCGAGTCTGAAACCACCACTTCAAATTCACTCTGAGCTCTTTCCTCGAGCCAGGTTAGGGCTTTTTCATCCGGAACGAAATACCCATTTTTTGCTCCCATTTCAGCAGCCATATTGGCCATGACAAGCCGGGAAGCCAGGGAGAAATCTTGGGCCGCTTGGCCTGCAAATTCGACAGCTTTGTAATTTGCGCGATCTGCTCCCTCTTTTCCGATGATGTTTAGGATGATATCTTTTGCGAAGACCATTGCAGGAAGTTTTCCGCTCATTTCAATCCGGATGGTTTCAGGTACTTTAAGCCAGGTCTCATCGGTCGCCCAGACAGATGCGGCTTCCGAACGGCCGATTCCTACGGAAAAAGCTCCAAAGGCCCCATAACTGGTCGTGTGGGAATCGGCTCCCAAAATCAACTTTCCCGGTAAGGCAAAACCATTTTCAGAAAAAACCTGATGACATATTCCATGAAACACATCGAAAAAATGAGGAATGTCCTGCTCCTTGACGAACTCTCGGATATCTTTATGATTCTGCGCATATTTTTCCGTAGAGGCCGGGACCACATGATCCAGGACAATGACGATCTTCTCGGTACATTTGACCCTTTCGATCGCCAGTTTGCGGAATTCCTGGATGATGGCAGCAGAATTATCATGGGATAGGATATAATCAGGGCTGACGAAAACAATCTCTCCCGCCTTTACCGTCTTTCCGGCTTTGGCGCCCAGTACCTTTTCCGAAAATGTTTGACCCAACCTTCCCCTCGTTCAGATTTTCAACGTTTCAAAATTGACAAAATCGGCATGATTGACGATTATGGCCTCGACCGTTTTCCTTGCACCATCCCCTTCCTTAGAATGGCAAGCGATGATATGAAGCACCTCCTGGGGCAGCCCAAACTTGTAGGCAAAAGCTGCTCCAGAAATCGGATGCCGCAGGAGCTGGCCTGCTGCACTTTTCTTGAAAACCCCGTTTTCTTTTTCATACTCAAAAAGTTTTCCCACATCGTGGAGCAAAGCCCCAGAGAGAAGAAAACCCTTGTTGATCCTCACCCGATCTTTGTACTCTTCCAGCAATACATCCGCGATCTGCAGCGAACAGCTTGTGACGGCCCGGGTATGGGTGATGATGTTCACCGGTGTCTGTTCGACCAGCAGTGTGAAGGGCATTTCGAGTAGATCGGAGATGTCCCAGTTTCCTGTGACAATCGCCTCTTCCCACACATGAATGGTCTTCTCTTGCAGATTGGAATCCTGGATGAGCTGAAATTCAGGCATTAAAGATAAAAGCTTTTTTCTCATTTATAACTCCCTTTCATCCGGCCCATCATACGCAAAATCTTGGGGATGAATCTTCCTCATCGGCCTCATCCGCGTCCATTCCTCATGGAT
>DAOVBT010000084.1 GCA_030670375.1 Candidatus Aminicenantota bacterium
AAAGCAAAAAAAACAATATTGATATTAACATAGCAGTTTCCCTTGACACGTGCCGAAAATTGCCCTTCTAACTAGGTTTTTAAGTTCTTGGATTTTTTTTTCAATAATCTGGACTTTTAGAGCTTGCTTTTTTGTTTCAAAAGAAAGTAAAATCTAAAAACAAAATACCAATGAACAAAAAGGAGGAAGGATGACTAGAAAAACTTGTTCCGCTGTAGGAATAATTCTTCTCTTGAGTGTCTTGAACAGCTGTGGCACCCGCCCAGAAGAAGGCCTTTTAAAAAGATATTTTAGTGCGCTTACTCTAAACGATCGGATGACCTTATCAACGATGGCTATGCAGCCGATCTCGATCGAGGCAGAAAGCTGGGAAATCCTGAATGTTTCAGAAGAGGTGATCGAAGAATTTAAATTGCTCGAGATGGATACAACAGAAAGAAAGTTGCAGAAAAAACTGACAGACCATATCGGTCCTGTCCAGGAATTGGATGACGAATTATGGGTGGCAAAAGAAGATCTCAAAGCAGCAAGAACCGGAGCTGCAAGGAGAGCAGCCCAAAAGAGAGTGGATGAAGCACAGGCTAAATTCGATGAGGAGCGAGCATTACACAGCGAAATGCAAAAAGAAGTGAACGAAGCTCAGGCTGCGGCAAGAAAGGAAGAAGAGATCGCTGAGTTCTCGATCGGGAAAGGTAATATTCCGAATATCAGAACCTTAACCGGTGAAGTTTTTTCCAAAGAAGTGGATATACGAACTGAGGGACAATCCGGAACCAAAGATTACAGGTTTTTCTTGATAAGTTATGTTCTTGAGGATGAACCCCTTAACATAACTCATAGGGGAAGATGGATCATCGTGAAGATTGAATCCATCGGCTGATATTGACTCTTTTTGCAATTTCCTTTATAACTACTGCTTTAATCAACTAGGGCCGTTAGCTCAGAGGGAGAGCACCGGCCTTTTAAGCCGGGTGTCGCTGGTTCGAGTCCAGCACGGCTCACCACCCTCGCGCCCCTGTCGTCTAGCCTGGTCCAGGACACCGCCCTTTCAAGGCGGCAGCACGGGTTCAAATCCCGTCGGGGGCGCTTTTTTTTTCTGACTCTGTCCTGGAGCGTTTTGTTCTTTTGTATAACCAGAAAAAATAGGCTGCAGGGCTTTGGTAGATGGCCAGTATAACCGGAGCCAGGATAAGCCAGTAGATATTGAAATCCAGGATAAACAGGAAAAAAAAAGCGGCCAAACCTCCCACGAAAGCCACGATTGAGATCACAAGCCAGACACGAGGGTTGATTTTCATCAGCTATTCAGGACTTGTCCTATTTCCTGTAATAATGTGAATGGGTAGTTCACTACAACTTCATGGGCCACTGCCTCGCATCATTTAATGCTAGGGCGGGGCGGAAGGTCTTGGCCCGTGAATAATCCAGGACGCCTGAATTATTCATAAAGACTGCTGATACCATAATTCATTCATAATAATACCATTTTTAGAATTTATATACACCTTAATGTTGGGATGGGGCGGGTTGGCTTGGCTCGTGAATAATCCAGGTTTAGAAAAAGAGGATGGGATTTCACTCAAATTTGAATTTTTTCTCTTTAAAAACCTTCAAGCAGATATCAACGACCTTCGAGTCATAAAGCCTACCCTTGTTTTTGGATATTTCCCCCAGAGATTCTTCGATACTGAGGGCAGGACGGTAGGGTCGGTGTGTTGCCATGGCTTCGATAACATCCGCAACGGCCAGGATTTTTGCTTCCAGGAGGATATCCTTGCCTTTAAGGCCTGAAGGATAGCCGCTCCCATTTATCCTTTCATGATGTTGGAGAACGATTCTGGCGACAGGCCAGGGGAATTCGATGGTTTTCAGAATATCGTGTCCGACCTGAGAATGTGTCTTTATGATAGTGTATTCTGCTTCGGATATTTGCCCGGGTTTGCTGAGGATTTCTGCAGGCACATGAATTTTTCCGATATCGTGAAGTTCTCCGGACATCCGCAGGCCCTCGATCTGGTCCTTGGAAAGCCTCATTTCTTCCCCGATCGTGCATGCCAGTTTTGTCACCCGCCGCTGGTGGCCCGCCGTGTAAGGATCTCGGATTTCAACCGTGTAGGCGATGGCCCTCACTGTTCCTTCCATGGCAATCTTCTGCTGTTCAAAGCTTCTTTTCAGCTCTTCTTCTGCCATTTTTCTGTCTGTCACATCGGTAAAGGCCAACACGACTCCAGATATATTGCCTCCATCGTCTTTGATGGGTTCCAATCGTGGGTCGATCGGAGTCTTTTTTCCATTTTTGGACACGAGGATAGCTTCATCTGAGAGGGCAGATCCCTCTCCTTTGAGAATCTTCTTGACCGAAATCCTCTGCATCTTTCCCGGTTTTTGATTCATGACTTTGAAGACATCACCGAGTGTTCTGTCCAGGGCCTGGTTCAATTTCCAGCCGGTGAGAGTTTCTGCCAGGGGATTCATGAATGTGATCGCACCGATCTTGTTTGTCGCAATAACTCCATCTCCAATGCTTTTGAGTATAGTGGATAGCCAACGTTCTCTTTCCTTCAGCTCCATCTGCATTTTGTATTTGTACAGAGCGATTTCGATGGTTGTTTGCAGTTCTCTTTCTTCAAAAGGCTTGATGATGTACCCGAAGGGCTCGGTTTTTTTTGCCTGTTGGACTGTTGTGGAATCTGCATAAGCTGTGAGATAGACCACAGGAATGCTGAAATTTGTGTATATTTGCTCGGCCGCCTCCACACCGGTAATGTCCCCCTGAAGCATCACATCCATCAGCACTATGTCCGGATCGGTCTCCTGGGCCTTTTGGATGGCAGCCAAAGCTCCGGGAACAACAGCTGTCACTTCATACCCAAGACCAACCAGCATGTTCCGGATGTCGCGGGCAACGATGCTTTCATCTTCGACGACTAAGATTTTTGTCTTTCTCATAACCTTAAAAATATACTTTTCCTGGTAAGAGACAGAATCCAGCCCAACTTGTCTTCATGCAAGATAATTCTGAAAGATTCCTCAGGATTAGACAATCGCTTTTTTAGGTGAATTATGAGGTGATATTTTTTTTGCTTTTCTAGCCTTTAGGGGTGAGAGGAAAAATATGAGAGCTAATCGTATGTCGCTGCGGGCATTGATCAGTCCCTACAGCCAGCCCCCCTCTCATTTTTTTCTATATGTTATAAGCGCGGATCAATTTTGCCAGGTCCGCCGCAGTCCGGTGTGTAACAAGTGACGTTGAGAAAATCGCATTTTTCTTTACACTCCGGGCATGAGTCTGGAGGAATAGCTGCTGTGATGAGAAATCCACAATGGCTGCATTTCCAGTAAGTAAGACCGCAAGCGGGGCAAATATCTCCTGTGAATTTACCCTCTGCTGTGTGAGCGCAATGGGCACACTCGAATTTATCCGGTTTGTTTTCCATTTTCTTTTCCTTTCCGCTAAAATCTTGGACTAAAATTATCAAACACAAGATGTATTGTCAATAAAGTCTAATGAAATGGGAAAATTTTCTGGTGGGCGGTACTGGATTCGAACCAGTGACACCCGGCTTGTAAGGCCGGTACTCTACCGCTGAGCTAACCGCCCGTGTTTTGTGTGATTGTGCGAGACTCTAGATAAGGTAGAGAAACCTTGGCTTTTTGTCAAGCAGTCTGCCGGGCCCATTGACAGAAGAATAAGCATATGCTACATTTAGCCTGAATTATTCACAAACATGATATTTTGAAATCAGGGACATGTACCGATTTTCCGAAATCGGTAACGTGTCCCTTGATTTTAAGCTCGTACATGAATAATTCAGGGTAACCTGGATAATTCATAAATTATCCAGGCTAGATATCTTTTTTAGTCTTAAGATACTGAACCTGAACTATTCATTAAAAATGCCGATGCTTCTATTATGAATAGTTCAGGTGAAATAATACGGATAGAAAGGGAAAAAATGTTTGCTGTGATTAAAACTGGCGGAAAACAGTTCCGGGTGCAGGTGGGAGACATTCTGGATGTCGAAAAACTGGATCTGGAAGAAGGCAATAAAGTCACATTTGACAGCGTGCTTCTTATCGAGGATGACGAGAATACTCTTATCGGGACTCCGGGTGTCGAAAAAGCTCAGGTTATCGGTGAAGTTATGGAAAATTTCAAGGACAAAAAAGTCCTTGTTTTTAAGAAAAAAAGGCGAAAGCAGTACCGCAAAACGTCAGGGCATCGCCAACTGTTGACACGCGTCAAGATCGAAAAGATCGTCTTAGGAGTGGAATCTCCCAAAAAGAGGGTGCCTGCGACAAAGAAGCTCAAGCCTGAGGAAGAACTGAAAAAGCTCGAAGCTGAAGTTATCAAAAAGAAACCGACGGTAAAAAAAGAAGAGCCAAAAACGGCCAAACCAGAAAAGCCGGCAAAAAAGGCGAAGCCCAAGAAGGCCGAAACGAAGAAAGCCGAGCCCAAAAAAGCAGAGTCCGCAAAACCAAAGGCGAAACCCACCAAAAAGACTGCCCCGGAAAAGAAGACACCGGCAAGAAAGCCGACCGTGAAAAAGGTGACTACGAAGACAAAGAAAACAACCTCAAAGAAGGAGGAATAGGATGGCTCATAAAAAATCAGGTGGAAGTGCAAAGAACGGAAGAGAAAGCCATTCCAAAAGACTGGGTGTCAAACGGCACGACGGCCAGTTTGTCAATGCAGGATCCATTCTGATCCGGCAGAGAGGCACCCCGTTCAATCCCGGAGAGAATGTGGGTAGAGGAAAAGATGACACTCTTTTTGCTTTGGCAACAGGAAAAGTTCTTTTCGAGACACGGGGAAAGAAAAAGAAATTTGTCTCAGTCATACCTGCCTAGGAGGATCTGACTCCGCATAACATGTTCGTTGACCAGGTCAATGTTGCTCTCCTGGCCGGAAATGGTGGTCATGGATGTTTAAGCTTCCGGAGGGAAAGGGGGGTGCCCAAAGGCGGTCCGGACGGGGGCCGTGGTGGAAATGGAGGGAGCATATTCCTTGTTTCTGAAAAAAACCTCAACTCTCTGGCCTACTTCCGGTATCATCCGATAAACAAAGCCAAAAAAGGCGCTCACGGAGAGGGTGGAAATCGTCAGGGGAGAAACGGGAAGGATGTATCCCTTAAGGTCCCGGTGGGAACCATAGTCAGAGAAAAGGATAAAGAGAGAGTTTTGTTCGATTTTGTCCAGGACAATCAGAAATTTCTTGCCGCTGAGGGCGGAAAGGGAGGAAGGGGAAATGCCTCCTTTGCTACTTCAACGAGACAGGCGCCCAGGTTTCGTGAAGAAGGCAAATCTGGTGAAGAAAAAGACCTGACCTTAGAGCTCAAGCTCATTGCCGATGTGGGGCTTATCGGATTCCCGAATGTCGGCAAATCCACTCTTATTTCGAAAATTTCCGCGGCAAAGCCTGTGATCGCGGATTATCCCTTTACTACTCTGGTGCCCAATCTTGGAGTCGTCGATATCGGAGAGTTCCGGAGTTTTGTGGTGGCGGATGTTCCCGGTTTGATCGAAGGTGCTCATCTAGGCCATGGATTGGGCATAAAATTCCTCAGACATGTGCAACGAACCAAGATTCTGGTGCATCTTATCGATGTGTCTCCCTACTCCAACCGGGATCCTGTCCAGGATTATTCAACCGTTATCGAAGAGCTCAAGGTATTTGATGACAGCCTGGTCAAAAGACCTCAGCTTCTGGTTGCCAATAAAATCGACCTTCTGGGAAAAGAAATCCATAAGGTGGAAAAGATAAAATCTCTTGCCCGGAAACTAGGCCTTCCGTTTTTTGCCATATCTGCACTGAAAAGGGAAGGAATCAGAGAATTGATCACGGCAATGGCTAAAGAGTTGGATGCACAGAGTGTCCAGGCAGAAAAATCGTGAAAAAAGAGAGAATCGGGATATTTGGGGGGACGTTCAATCCCATCCATAAGGGCCATGTGAAAGCAGCCCTGGAGGTCCAAAAAACATTTTTGCTGGATAAGGTGTTGTTGATTCCTTCCTGCATCCCGCCGCATAAAGGAGCACCGGATGTTGCACCTCCGCCAGACCGGCTGCAAATGGTTAAGCTGGCAGTGGCGTCTTATCCTCAGTTTGTTCCCTCTCCTATTGAGATAGAGGCCAAGGGCAAATCCTATTCCATATTGACCCTGGCAAAGCTTAAACAACAATTTCCCGATGCTTTGATGTTTTTTATTTTGGGTGTGGATGCTTTTTTAGAAATTGATACCTGGCGCGGATATAAAAAAGTCCTGGAAAAGTGCCATTTCATCGTCATCAGCCGTCCTGGATACAATCTGAATGAAGCCAAAAAGCTCTTGGGAGGGAACTATGCAGGAAGGATGATCCAGGTTTTAGAGACCACCAAACTGGGCAAAGCGATGCTGCATCGTTACAAAATTTTTCTGTTGAGCATAGATGCTCTGGACATAACCTCTAAAGATATCAGAAAAAAAGTAAAAATGGGAAAATCCATAGCCGGCCTTGTGGTTGAGCCTGTGGAAGAATACATTCAAATAAACAAGCTTTATCAGTGAGGGAAATGAGTGAAGAAATGCCGAACAAACTGGATAAAAGGAGCCTTGCCAAACATGTGAAGATGTCCATAAAAGCAAGCCGGGAAAAAAAAGCAGAGCATATCGTTGTTCTAGATTTGCGGAATATATCATCTTTCACGGACTACTTCGTTATCATGCAGGGAAATTCCAAAAGGCAGAACATGGCCATCTATGAGAGTATCGAACAAGAATTGAAAAAGGAAAACATCAAGCCCTTGAGCATAGAAGGCCGCAAAAATGCGGAATGGATCCTGATGGATTATGGGCATTTTATCATCCACATTTTTTCCAAAGAGACCAGAGAATATTATTTGCTGGAAAAACTCTGGGGAGATGCGCCCAGGTCGGATTACTGATCCTTTTTTTTAAAAATAAATATTGACTTTTTCCCTTAGAATCATTATTTTTTATGGACTATTTTAGGAAAAATGTTATGAGGATAAAGATCGTATGGTCGGGAAAAACCCGTGACCAAAACTTAAAGGAACTCCAGGATTCTTATCTCGAGAAAATAAACAAGCTTGAAAGATGCGAATTGATCGAGACCAAAGAAGCTCGCGGGCTGACAGAAGGGATGGAAAAGAGAATATTGGCAATAGAGGCCAACGGGCTTGAAAAACACAAAATGACCTTTTCCCATGAATTGACCAGGGTCGTTCTCCTCGAGCAAATTTATAGTTCTTTAACCATCATGCATGAAAGGCAGTATGCCAAATAGGGGGAAAAATTGAACAAGAAAGAGAAAGAAAAATATAAAAAGAGGCTTTTAGAGAGAAAAAAAGAGATCGCTGATGTTCTCAGTGAAGTCTATAACGAGACTAAAGAAGCGGAAAATGCGGGGATTGCCAAGGATATGGCGGATAAAGCGGAGAGTTCTTACACTAAAGAATTTCTGCTGAGTCTTTCAGATAAAGAGCTAGAACAGTTGCAGCTGATTGATGCAGCATTGGATCGGATTGAAAAATGCAACTATGGTAGTTGCCAAACATGCCAAGTTCAAATTGGCAAGAAAAGCTTGGATGCTGTGCCTTGGGCTCCCAATTGTATCGATTGCCAACAAAAAGCTGAGGAAGAGTCTGCTTGAGGTTTCCCCTCCAGAAAAAATTTGGTTCTTTTCTAAAGCTAGCCGAACTTGTCTTCTTTCCATCTGTGTGTA
>DAOVBT010000329.1 GCA_030670375.1 Candidatus Aminicenantota bacterium
AATGGCGGACATCAAGGACAAACTCGAAAGGATCAGGAAAGAACGCCAAACCCGTTCCAAGTCCAAGCAAGTGTCCAACATCTGGAGAAAGATCCAGGAGGAGGAAGACCTCTCCACCAAAGAAAAGCTAGAACGCCTGATCAATCTCACCCGTCAGGAAAAGCCGAAAGAATCCCAAGCCCCGGCCTTCGAGCCTCTTCCCAGAGAGCCTCTCCAATGGCTTGAAAACAGCTATGCTCTGGATGTGAGGTATGGGAGGATCAAACTCGCTGCTGGTCTCGAGATAAGCGGCGAGGTTCTCGCTTGTCTTAGCCAGGATGACGCATTCAAGGAACTTGACCTGTCCACGGCTCTATTTATCGACCTCGAAACCACCGGATTGTCCGGAGGGGCAGGGGTGATTCCGTTCAACATCGGCATGGGGTATTACCGGGATGACAAATTCATGGTCGGACAGTATTTCCTGGGAGAAATGGCCGAAGAGGAGAGGATGATCCAGGAGCTCGGGGAGTTTTTTAAGGAGATGGATTTTCAGTCGGTGGTGACATACAACGGCAAAAGCTTTGACATCCCCCTGCTGGAAACCCGGTTTATCCTTCACAGGCAGCCGTTCCTGCTTAGCGGACTTCCCCATCTCGATTTTCTGTTTCCGGCCCGAAGGCTCTGGAGTCACAAGTACGAAAACTGCCGCCTGTTTCACCTGGCCCTTAATGTGGTGCAAGCCGGCCGGACTGAGGATATTCCCTCGGCGGAGATCCCCTGGCGGTATTTCCAGTATCTCCGTACCGGAAATTATGATCTGATCGAACCCATCCTGTATCACAACCAGGAAGATATCCTGTCCCTTTTGGGTGTTGTGGTCATCGGTGCGCACATATTTTCCGAAGATCCCGAACTCTGCATGGCTGATGCCATGGATTTTTACGGTGCCGGGAAAGTCATGGCAAACGCAGGAGATGTGGAAAAGTCCGTCCAGTTCTTCCAGAAAGCGTTGGACGGGAAATTGACCGATGAAGTGTCTATCGAAACCAAAAAACGCCTTTCTGCCCATTTCAAGAGACAACAAGATTGGGATAAGGCCGTTCCGATATGGGATGAGATGACCTCGACAAATGTCGTAACACCGGCTCAGTTTTTCTCCTTCCGGGAATTGGCCATGCACTTTGAGCACCGGTTGAAAAACTACAAAGAGGCCAAACGGATCGCCGAGGAGGGATTTGTTCTATCGACAGGTATCTCCTCTTATTATGAGAAGGATTTTTCCTACCGCCTGGAAAGGCTGCGACGCAAAATCAAACAACAAAAAGACAAGTCTTGAGGAGGAATTATGAATCCAAAGTTAATCATTAAATCATCTTTTATTGTTATTATCGTTCTTATTCTCCTTTCCCCATCGCTTGTGGCCAAAGACCCACATGTGCTGTCTGCTCTAGACACTCTGCGTATTAACCAGGCATCCAGTCCCCATCTTTCACCTGATGGGCAGTGGGTGGTCTACACCATGAGCATGAGGGATATGGAAGATAAGGATTATAAAAGTACCACCCACATCTGGAAAGTCAAAGTGGATGGAGAAGAACAAAGGCAGATGACCCAGGGAGAGGAAAGCTGCACATCCCCGGCGTGGTTTCCCTGTGGGAAAGCCATTGCCTTTCTTTCGTCCCGTGGACAAGTGCGCATCGAAGAGAAGGATGAAGAAAAAGAATCCAGAACTCAGATTTTCCTGATGTATATCGATGGGGGAGAGGCGTGGCAATTGACCGAACACAAGGATAATATCCAGTCTTTTCGGATTTCTCCCGATGGAAAAAAGATCGCCTATACTGCCAGGGATGCATTGACTGAAGATGAAGAAGAGAAGCAAGATAAAAAGGATGATGCCGTGGTTGTCGATGAGAAGTTCCGCATGTCCCATCTCTGGATTTTTGGAATGGAAAGTAAAAAGGCTGTGCGATTGACCAATGGAAAATTCACTGTCAGTGATTTCCGTTGGTCGCCCGATTCCAAGAGAATTGCTTATGTGAGCCGCCCAAACACCAAAGTCGATGAAAGCTGGAACAGCGATATTTGGGTAGTCGGTATAGAAGATAACGTGCCGAGGAAGTTATTTGAAAACCCAGGCCCGGATTCCAGTCCCCGCTGGTCGCCCGATGGCAAAACCATCGCTTTTGCTTCTCATCAGCACACAAGCACCACCACCTGGTACGGCAAGCTCCATCTGATCCCGGCCGACGGCGGTGGAGCCCGGGTCCTGCTGGAAGATTTCGACCTGGACTTTTCCAATCCGATCTGGTCTCATGACGGAAAAACGATCTTCTGGTCAGCCGGAGATCGCACGACGACGAACCTTTTTTCCGTGGATGTCCAATCCGGCAAAGTCAAACGCCTCACTCCTCCCCGTGGGAGAAATTCGTCCTGGGAACTGGCCAAAGATGGGACGCAGTGGGTTTGGGTTCACACGCCCGCTGCCTGGCCGGCCGAGGTTTATACATCGGATTTAAACCTTGAAAAGCTCGCAATTTTAACCGATGCCAACCCTTGGATGCGAGAAGAGCAGGTCATGATGGGCAAAGTCGAAACCATACGGTGGCAGAACAGCGAAGGACAGGAGATCGAAGGTGTGCTCACTTATCCTGCTGGTTATGAGCTCGGCAAAAAGTATCCACTCATTCTCAATCCCCACGGAGGACCGAGCGGAGTTCGGATCGAGACATTCAGCTCATCCAATCAGTTTTTCGCCGGAAACGGATTTTTCGTCTTCCAGCCGAATTTCCGGGGAAGCGTCAATTACGGGCAGGAATTCGTCAACGCCAACCGGGGAAATTGGGGAATCGTGGACTATGACGACTGCATGACGGGTGTGGATTTTTGCATCGAAAAAGGATGGGCCGATACGGATCGGCTGATATGTTATGGATGGAGTTATGGGGGATACATGAGCTTCTGGATCGTGACGCAGACCGACCGGTTCAAAGCTGTCTCTCCAGGGGCAGGGCTGTCCAACCTCTACAGCATGTACAGCACCACCGACATTCCCCACTACCTGGCCTGGTTCTTCGGCACACCATGGGATTACGAGGAGCTGTATGAGAAGCTTTCGGCTATCCGCCATGTGAAAAATGTTAAAAGCCCGGTTTTGATCTTGCACGGTGCTGAGGACGCACGGGTGCCCTTAACCCAATCCGTGGAGTTTTATCAGGCCCTCCGTGACCTGGGAAAAGACGTGACTTTTGTGAAGTATCCACGGGAGGGGCATGGAATACGCGAGCCCCGCCACCAGTTGGACCGTTTGCGCCGCTATCTTTATTTCTTTGCCAAGCATGTCGATCTAACTCCGATAAGCGAGATAGAGTGGGAGAAGGAACAGGCAAAGAAAAAAGAAGATAAAAAGGATAAAAAATAGGGAGCGAATCATGAAGGCCATGATTCTGAAGGATTTTGCTCCCATCGAACAGGATCCGCTGGAGCTGGTTGATCTGCCCATTCCAGAGCCCGGTCCTGAGGATATCTTGATCCAGGTAAATGTC
>DAOVBT010000054.1 GCA_030670375.1 Candidatus Aminicenantota bacterium
ATAATCTGGACATCTCCATCCAAAACGATCCGGTTGAGTCATTCAACACGGTAGATGCTGATGCTGTTGTGCTCACCACCCTATCCCACCTCAAGGAAGTGTTCCCTCAGATCGATCAATGCATTCAGTCCGATTTAAATGTTGTCTCAACATGCGAAGAGCTGTCTTATCCTTGGAAGCGGGAACCCGAGCTTGCCCGAAAAATAGATGACCTGGCAAAAGACAAAGGCGTGACCGTTGTTGGAACCGGTATCAATCCTGGTTACTTGATGGATACCTTGCCCTTGATCCTCACAGCCCCCTGTCTGGAAGTCCAATCCATCAAAGTCACCCGAATGATGGACTCCTCGAAAAGACGGATTCCGTTTCAGGAGAAGATCGGAACAGGATTGTCCCTTGAAGCTTTTCGTGACAAAATCGATAACAAAATAATCACGGGGCATGTGGGTTTGCTCGAGTCCATAAACATGGTTGCCGAGGGATTGGGCTGGAAGTTGGATGAAGCTGTCGAACTTCCCCCCGAACCAGTCATTGCTGATAGGGAAATTGATACGGGATTGGGGCTGGTTAAACCAGGAGATGCTTTGGGCCTGGTCAGTGTTGCCTATGCCACAATGGGGGGGAAAAAAGTTATCACACTCGAGTTTAACGCCAATGCTGGAGTGGATGACGAATATGATGAAGTCGTTATCGAAGGCACCCCAAACGTCCACGAACGTATCATCGGAGGAATCCACGGAGACATAGGTACAGTGGCAGTCACCGTGAACACCATTCCTCGAGCAGTCCAATCCGAGCCAGGATTGATCTTGATGAAGGATTTGCCCCCCGTAATTGCAACCTCTTAACCTGAATAGTCCAGGTTTACTAAATGGGGATTCCCGAAAAGTAAAAATTGACATAAAAGGGTTTTTGTGTTAAAAAAATTTCTTAGCTCAGATTCTTCAATCAAAAAAAATCTTGTCAATAAAACAAATATCGTAAGGGCAGGTGGCGAAATTGGCATACGCGCTAGGCTTAGGACCTAGTTCCTGTTGAAGGAGTGCGGGTTCGAGTCCCGCTCTGCCCATTTTTCAGGTAAAAAACAGGATCAAAATAGATCTAAAATGTCAGAAGATATAAAAAATATCAGCGAATGTAAAAAGGAAATCGATCTTGAGATTCCTGCCTCAGAAGTGATGAAGGAATGGGACCGATTGGTTGCTCAGTATTCTTCCAGAGCAAAAATCAAAGGATTTCGACCGGGGAAAGCGCCAAAAGATATGATCAAACGCATGTACTATCCTGATATCCAAGAAACACTCATCAATAAACTTGTTCCTCAAACTCTGAATAAGGAGTTGACCGACAAAAAAATCACTCCTGTTGGCCAACCGGTTATAAGTGATCTCCATTTCAAAGAAAATGAGCCTCTTCGCTTTAAGGTTTCTGTAGAAATATGGCCTGAAATCCATCTCCCTAAGTACACAAGCATCAAAATCCAAAAGAAAAAAGTATCGGTCACAGAAAAAGAGATCAAGGATTCTCTTGAAGAACTGCGTGCAAAATCAGCTCAGTATATCCCTGCTGAGAGGAGGGGAGTGGAGGTTGGAGATTATGTTGTGGCTGAGATCAAAGGAAAAAACACCAAAACGAAAAGATTCCTTCCCACAGAAAAAGTCGTCATACTTGCCGGACATCAGGATAACGAGGAAGTATTGAATAAAAATTTAATAGGACTTAAACCAGTTGAACAGACTCATTTCACTATCCAATACAAAAATGATCATGAAAACAAAAAATTGGCGGGACAAAAAATCGAATATGACCTAAAGATTGAATCCATAAAAGAGAAAAAACTTCCGGATATCAATGATGATTTTGCCAAAGACCTCGGAGATTACAAAAATCTCAAGGATTTGAAGACTAAATTAAAGGAACAGCTTCGTGAGTCGAAGAAAGGCGCACAGAGACGAGAGATGTCTGAAGAAATCATCGGAAAGATATCCGAGCAAATGTCCCTGGAATTGCCGGAATCTGTGATCGAGCAAGAATCCAACGCGCTTCTGAACCGTCAATTATCTTCTTTGCCACAACAAAATTTGTCTAAGGAAGCCCTTGATTCTTTGCGGGAAGATATGCGCAAACGGGCTGTTCAGAATATTCAAAATCATTTGATTCTTACCAAAATCGCCGAGAAGGAAAAACTCAAGGTGTCGGAGGAGGAAATAACAGAAGAAATGAAAGCCATTGCAAAAACTCACAATGTCCCCCTGGCCAGAGTAGTTGAAAGCATAAATCAGGAGGGCCAGAAAGAAGAGCTGAAGGACAAGCTGCTCATTCGTAAGACAGTTGACTTTCTTGTCAAATCCGCTATAATAGAATAACCAATCCTCATGACTTTAATCCCCTTTATCGTCGAACAAGATGGAATGAGCGAGCGCGCTTATGATATTTATTCTCGCTTGCTCAAGGATAACATAATTTTTTTAAGTTCTGAGATTAATGATGATGTCGCAAACAGTGTTGTCGCACAATTGCTTTATCTCGAAGCCGA
Source organism: Candidatus Aminicenantota bacterium (assembly GCA_030670375.1). Taxonomy (GTDB): domain Bacteria; phylum Acidobacteriota; class Aminicenantia; order Aminicenantales; family Aminicenantaceae. Next base: position 2,537 of record DAOVBT010000054.1, read on the forward strand.
AAACACAGAAAAAGGCATATACATTTACATCAATTCACCGGGAGGCAGTATCACTTCCGGATTAGCGATTTATGATACCATGCAATACATCAATGCGGAGATCTCCACGATATGCGTAGGACAAGCGGCTAGCATGGCAGCCGTGTTGCTTGCTGCTGGAACACCGGGCAAGCGTATTTCACTGCCTAACTCACGGATTATACTGCATCAGCCTTTAGGCAGTTTTCAAGGCCAGGCTTCTGATATCGCCATCCAAGCAAAGGAGATACTTCGGCTCAGAGAGAATATTAGCCAAATATTGACAAAGCACACAAAACAACCGACTGAAAAAATACAGACAGACATAGAACGGGATTTCATCATGACCCCAGATCTGGCTAAGGGATATGGAATAATCGACACCATCATCACAAAAAGAGCGCAATCTAAGATTTAGGCTCTTGATTTTATTCCCGATAAGGATAAATAAGAGAAACCATGGATGATAGCAAACAGCAGGATTTAGACAACCAAACAAAGTGTAATTTCTGCCATAGAAATCAGACTCAGATCAGAAAATTGATCGCCGGCCCTGGGGGCGTGTTTATTTGTGATGGATGCATTGATGTCGCCCATTCCATCCTGTATCCCGATAATGAGAAAGTTGCCAGAGACGCTCAAAAACCCGATTTTTTCACTCCTGCCGAGATCAAAAAGGCACTGGATGAGTACGTTATCGGGCAAGTTGAAGCCAAGAAAAAAATATCGGTCGCTGTATACAATCATTACAAAAGGATTCAATACAAGGGAGCGCTGGATGGAGTCGAATTGTCCAAAAGCAATATTCTTTTGATCGGACCCACCGGAACCGGGAAAACCCTCATGGCAGAATCGCTCGCAAAAATACTCTCAGTTCCGTTCGCCATCGCCGATGCGACATCTTTAACAGAGGCAGGATATGTCGGGGAAGACGTTGAAAACATCATTCTTAAGCTTTTCCAAGCCGCTGATGGCGATCTGAAAAAGACACAAATGGGGATTGTTTATATCGATGAAATCGATAAAATAAGCCGAAAAAACGACAGCCCTTCCATCACGAGGGACGTCTCCGGTGAGGGAGTACAGCAGGCTCTCCTCAAAATAATCGAAGGGACTATTGCCAATGTCCCCCCCCATGGCGGACGGAAGCATCCCCATGAGGATTTCATAAAAGTCGATACCACAGACATCCTTTTTATCTGCGGAGGCACATTCATAGGCCTTGACAGAATTATTTCCAAAAGGATAGGGAAATCTGTGGTTGGATTCCAATCCGATCTGAACAGGAATAAGAAAAAGGCTCTTGACGATCTTTATGGCGAGCTTATCCCTCAGGATCTGATCAAATACGGTATCATTCCTGAATTCATAGGCAGGATCCCTATCGTTGCCACATTATCTGATTTAGGACTAGAGGATCTTGTCCACATTCTCAAGAAACCCAAGAATGCGCTTGTCAAGCAGTATCAGAAGTTGTTCGCACTTGAGGGGGTTTCGTTGGACTTTACGAGAGAGGCCCTGCGCACGATAGCCAAAAAAAGCCTGGAAAAGAAACTGGGAGCAAGGGGCTTAAAAAGCATCATCGAAGATCTGATGCTGGATATCATGTTTCATATTCCATCTTCAAAACAAGAAAAACCGATAAAAATATCGAAGAAGATGGTGGAAACCATCGGAGTGTAAGCATGGAAACCACTAGCAATTCCGAAGTTATATTTAACGTGCCTTTGATACCATTAAGAGACTTGGTTGTCTTTCCCTCTACGCTTGTGCCTTTTATCATCGGACGTCCCTCCTCGATCCAAGCTCTTGAAAGGGCTACGGAAAAAGACAAAATGCTCTTTTTGTCTTCTCAAATTGATCCCTCACTGGACAATCCCCATCAACGCGACATCCACTCGATGGGAGTCCTCGCCAAGATTGTACGGGCTATCAAGATGGATGACAACAACGTCAAGGTGATCGTGGAAGGCAGAAAAAGAGCAAGAGTCATAGAATATTTGAGCACCTATCCTTTTTACCAGGTGTTGGTAAAGGAAATTCGAGAAGTGGAAAGCGATAGCCCTGAAATTCAAGAAACCCTCAAAAGAGTTTTGTCTTTATTCGAAGATTATCTCAAACTCAGCCATAATGCCAGTTCTGAATCCATCATACCAGCTCTGAAGGATAACAGCCCAGATAGAATTTCGGATATAATTGCCTCACATATGCATTTGCCGCTGGAGGAAAAGCAAAATATTCTGGAAACGATCAACAGTTATGAGCGATTGCGGAGATTGAATTTTGTGATAGAAAATGAGTTGCTGAAAATCCACTCCAAGTTGAGAAAAGACGGCAAACGTTCCGGCCGGAGAAAGGTTCCTTACCGGGATCCTCAGCAGAAAATCTTTCCTCCGGGATTGAACGTCCGGAAAGAAGACCAGCCGAACGAGATAGAAGAATTGCGCAAAAAGGTCAAAGAGGCTCGAATGCCTCAAGATGCAGAGGAGAAAGCTAACAAAGAAATAGAGCGGCTAGAGGCTATGCCGCCTATGTCGGCCGAAGCAACCGTTTGTCGCAACTATCTGGACTGGCTTATTTCTTTGCCCTGGACCAAAAAATCGAGAGAGAAGAGAGACATCAAAGAAGCAAAGAAAATTTTGGATGAAGACCACTATGGATTAACAAAAGTCAAAGAAAGAATCTTGGAATATCTGTCGATTCGTCAGCTGGTCAAGAATCCTAAAGGCGTCATTTTGGGACTGATCGGTCCCCCAGGCGTCGGAAAAAGTTCTTTGGGTCAATCTATTGCACGCGCCACAGGGAGAAAATTCGTCCGCCTTTCCCTTGGAGGTGTCCGGGATGAGGCGGAAATCAGAGGACATCGCCGAACCTACATCGGAGCTTATCCTGGAAGAATCATTCAGATGATAAAGCGTGCAGGTACCAAAAATCCTGTTTTCCTCCTCGACGAAATCGATAAAATGAGCATGGATTTCAGGGGCGATCCTGCTTCAGCCTTGATGGAAGTCTTGGACCCCGAACAAAACAGCACATTTCTTGACCATTATATCGATACAGATTATGACCTGTCTCAGGTTATGTTCATTGTGACTGCTAACATGCAGGAGCCCATTCCGAAACCCTTGCAGGATCGTATGGAGATGATCCGTCTTCCGGGGTACACAGAAGATGAGAAACTTCAAATCGGCAAACAATTTCTCTTTCCCAAGCAGAAAAAAGCTCATGGACTCAAAGACTCTATGCTCAAGATCACAGACAAAACCATTCAAAAAATAATTCGTGAGTATACGAGAGAAGCTGGAGTCAGGAATCTTGAGCGAGAGCTCACATCTGTATGCCGAAAAGTTGTCAAAAAAGTTGTTTCCAAGGGGGAGGATTATAGTGAAACAGTCACTCCGAAGAAATTGGAGAAATATTTAGGAATACCGCGATACAGACGCTCAGAAATCGATAAAAAAGACGAAGTGGGAGGAGCTGTCGGAATGGCTTGGACAGAATTTGGCGGAGAACTTCTTAATTTTGAGGTGACCAAAGTCCATGGAAAAGGAAACTTCATGTTGACCGGCCAACTTGGAGAGATCATGCAGGAGTCGGCGCAAGCCGCCTTCAGTTATGTGCGCGGAAAAATGTACGAACTGAATATAGCCAAAGATCTTCATAAAAATTTCGATATCCACATCCATGTTCCTGAGGGGGCGACTCCCAAAGAAGGGCCCTCCGCAGGTATCACGATCGCCACTTCTATCATCTCTCTTTTGACAGGAATCGCTGTTTCGAAAAAAACGGCCATGAGCGGAGAGATCACCCTTAAAGGGAGAGTTTTGCCAGTCGGAGGAATAAAAGAAAAGTTATTGGCCGCACACAGGGAAGGGATAAGAAATGTCATACTTCCGGCCGATAACAGGCCGGACCTGAAGGACATGCCCAAAAATGTCAAGGATGACCTGACCATCCATTTTGTCGAGACCATGGACGAGGTCTTGAGGCTTGCCCTGGTTAAAGAGATGCCGAAAAAACTGAAAAAAGAGAAAATTTCAGACGCATCTGAAGTCAACGAGCCCCCTATCACTCACTAAAAGCAGATAGGTAAGATCGGGATAAACTAAATTCACAAAGAGGTATAAGAATGAAAGAGTACAATTTGGCCGAACTCGATGAAAAAAAACTGGAAGAACTCTACAAAATTTCTTCTGAAGCAGGATTGACAAAAAAAGATGTTGAGGAATCCAGCAAACAAAACCTCATTTTCAAAATTCTTGAGGCCCAGGCGAAAAAAAACGGACTTCTTTTCTCTGAAGGAGTGCTGGAATGCCTTGATGATGGATTCGGATTTCTTAGAGCGCCTGAATTCAGCTATTTGCCCAGCCAAGACGATATCTATGTTTCTCCTTCACAGATAAGGAAATTTCAGTTGCGTACGGGCGATACCATATCGGGCATTGTGCGCCCTCCCAAAGAAGGAGAAAAATACTTTGCACTCATCAAAATAGAAGCCATTAATTTTGCACACCCTGAAGACATCTTCAAATCCCGGAGAAACATTCATTTTGAAGGTCTCACTCCACTATATCCCTTCGAAAAATTCGATCTTGAGGATGGGAATGCAAAAAATCTGGATGCTAGAGTGATGAATATGTTGACTCCCATAGGGAAAGGTCAAAGGGGATTGATTGTCTCGCCGCCGCGTGCAGGGAAGACAACATTGCTCAAAACCATTGCAAAGTCCGTCGAAAAAAATCACCCAGAAGTATTTTTAATTGTTCTTCTAGTAGCTGAGAGGCCCGAAGAGGTGACAGATTTCAAAAGAACCATCCGAGGGGAAGTTGTTGCATCCACTTTCGACGAACCCCCTGGCCGGAATGCCCAGGTATCCCACATCGTTCTGGAAAAAGCCAAGCGCCTCGTTGAGTTGAAGAGGGATGTGATTATCCTTCTCGACAGTATCACGCGTCTGGCAAGGGCGCATAATGCGATTATTCCTCCCTCCGGCAAAGTCCTTTCTGGTGGAATAGACGCGAATGCTCTGAACAAACCGAAAAAATTCTTCGGTTCGGCAAGAAAGATTGAAGAGGGGGGCAGTTTAACCATCATAGCCACGGCTTTAGTCGACACCGGAAGTCGAATGGATGAGGTTATTTTCGAAGAGTTTAAAGGAACCGGGAATATGGAAATCAACTTGGACCGCAGACTGGTTGATAAACGGCTTTTTCCGGCCATCGACATCAACAGATCGGCGACACGAAAGGAAGAATTGCTGATTGAGGAAAAAGATCTGAATCGCATTTGGATATTGAGAAAGGTGCTGAGTCAGTTGAGCGAAGTGGAAGCCATGGAACTCTTAGTGGACAAGATGTCCAAAACCAAAACAAATGCTCAATTCTTGGATGCGATGAGCAAAGGATTGTAATTCGACCTTATTTCATTGAGCTCGCCCTTTGTGGTAAAATCACATTGATGGAAAGAGGGGAATTTCTGTTTCGATTATTCTTTTTTACCTGGATGTCATTCCTGTTTGACTTTTTCGTGCCGGGCCCAAAAGCAAAGGACGCTGTCCGGCATTCTTTCGACCTTAGACTTGGTAGAGAGGAGACATCATGAAAACAAAAAGATTCTTTTTTCTATTTATTGTTGCATTGTTATCTGTCTTTGTTATGGCCTCGAATTATAACATTCAGAAACGTTCGTTTCAAATCGAAGAGTGGGAGAAAGGACTCAATCAGCGCCAGCCGCCAATCAAGATCATGGACGCCATCGGTCTCAAACAAGGTATGATTATCGGCGAGGTCGGGGCCGGCACGGGGCGAATGACGATGTGGCTGGCTGATCGCGTGGGGGAATCTGGGAAGGTGTATGCGAACGACATCGATAGAAGTGCCCTGGACCATCTCAGAATGCGATACAAAAGAGATGGATTCAAAAACGTCGAGATAGTCGTCGGCAAGATGGAGAATCCTGGATTTTCCACCGGATCGTTGGATGTCGTGTTCATGATCAATGTATTCCACCATTTAGCCGAACCTGTCCCGATCATCCGGAACATCCATCCCAGCTTGAAGCCTGATGGAATGCTCGTTATTGTGGAGTGCGATCCGGACAACGTGGATTGGGGGGATGAGCACGGGTGCTCCCGGAA
>DAOVBT010000164.1 GCA_030670375.1 Candidatus Aminicenantota bacterium
CTCAACCTTTCTGAAGAAGTCTATTATTTAATCGAGCTTTCCCTCCTTGAGATATGTATAAATATCGTCAGGTATGCCTATCCTGAGAAGAAGGGGGATATATCCATAAAAATCTGGAATCAAGAAGAAAAAATCTTTTTCGAGATCAGAGATTGGGGAATTCCGTTCGATCCCAGGGAAGCTTCGGAACCGGACATTCAGGAAATGGTCAACCAAGGCCAGACAGGTGGGCTGGGCATATTTATATCACGTCAACTCATGAATGGATTTGAGTACAGACGGGAAGACAACCAGAATATCCTGATCGTGTATAAAAGTATCGATGAAATTAAAGCCTCAGGTTCAATATAAGACTTTATCTTCTCCTTCTTTTTTGATCTGCTTATCCAGCCACTTGAGGATGAGGTCTCTCCGAATGAGGACATACTCGATCTCTTTGTCTGTCAAATACTCACCGACCAAACCTTTGATGCTTCCGGCGTCGAGGGCCTTCAATTTTTCCACAAACGCGCGGGGCAGTTGTTTCATCAATCGCGGGCCTTCTTTGTATTTCTCGTCGTAGATGAGTTTTTTTGCGAATTTCCCTGAAGTGCGGAAAGAGCGGGAATGGTCGATCAGAATCATCCGCCAGTCTTCGGTTATGAGGAATTGATTCTGGTGCCGGTCTTCGTTTGCGATCAGATTATCGAACGCCCGTTGAAGATACAGAGCCCGGTTCCAGGGGAAAACTTTGTATGAGGGTGTCTTGATCTTTTGTTCATATTTATCCTTGAGGCTCATCTTGGCATCCACCCAAAGCTGGCAAGAACCCCGGTTATTCTGGAACCTTTTTTCCACTGTGGGGGGCACCATGTTCAATCCGAGATGTTTGTCCAATCTGTAGGCAGCGATCTCCCATCTCCAGTTTTCCACAAATCCCCTCATGCGCCCCTCGCAATTTTTCCAGAGGGCATTTTTTGTGATTCCATCCTTTTCTAGAGTAAGCACCCAGGGTTTGGTTACGGCCTCCCGGTCACTAAAGGGTTGTTCCTGACTCGCAATTTCGGCGTTTTGGAGAAAATCTTCCCACTTATCCTTTTCGGTCGCTTCTTCCTCGGTAAACTGGGCAAAAACTTGGAGATTGAAACCAATGGCAAATGTAAGGATTAATAACATGAGAAAAAATTTTTTCATTGTCGTTTTCCCTCCTTCATGAGTGTATTTAGTATAATACCTTGTCTTGACCCATTTCGTTGATTATCTCCTCGATTTCGGCGAGGAGGAGTTTTTTGCGGGCCAGCACGGCGTTGATTTCCTCGTCCGTCAAGTAAGAATCCACAACATTTTTAATATTATCATATTCTAAAGCTTTGACTTTTTCCACAAATGAGTGGGGGAGTTGCCTGAAAAGCTTTTTTTCCTTCAATCCCCTTTTTCCATAAAGGAGTCTCTTCTGGTACTTTTTTTTGCTGCGGAAGGCCCGGGAATGATCGATTAAAATCACTCGCCAATCCTTGGTGTAACGCACGTTTTGTTGTGTTCGGTCGTCATTGGCGATCAGGCTATCGAAGGCCCTAGCCAAGTATTTGCCCCTGTTGAATATGGTGGCTTCGGGATTTTTATCGGGCAGGGGGATACCTTGTTCCATGACATCAAGAAGACTGAATTCTGTTTCGATCCACAGTTGGAGAGATCCTTTTTTTCCTTCGAATTCTCTCTCGACTGTGGGAGGGATCATGTTTAATCCCAGGAGCTTATCCATCCGGTAGGCAGCGATTTCATACTGCCATCCTTCCAGGTGCCCTTTCTTGACTCCTTGGGGATTCTTCCAACACCCGCTGAACTCTTCTTCGCCTTTTTTTAGATAAAGTTGCCACGGTTTGGTAACGCCTTCTCCAATTTCTTCGGCCTTGATAATATCCGCTGTTTTGAGAAGCTCTTCGATTTTTTCCCTTTGGGCGATTTCTTCGTCTGTGAATTGCGCATGGGCCACAATGATGGATAACAAAAAAACAAAGACAAAGATAGACAGAATGAGCCTTTTCATGCTGTTTCCTTCATGCTTGGGTTTTCCCGTTCATTTTGCCTTTAATATAATAATGACATGCCTATAGAAAATCAAATAAAATGTGAAAGTACCATTTATCCTGGATAATTCATAAATTATCCAGATTATATAAGGCAGGTGAAATGAAAAAAGCTAAAATATATCTGTTGATAATCCTGATATTTCTGGTGGCTTGCTCAGAAGCCAAATATTCTCCGACCATTCGGTTTCCCTACCAGTGGCTGGGTGAGCCTGGGTATGGTGGAAAAATAGATCAACAAGAGTTTCCTGAGCCATCGGGTATTTGTTTTCATCCGACGAGGAAGACACTTTTTGTAGTCAGCGATGAGGGAGAGATTGCCGAAATCGAGACGGATGGAACTCCGGTTTTTAGAATGTCCATACCAGGTGATTTAGAGGGTGTTACCGTCAATCCGGAGACAGGGCTTTTGTATCTGGTCAAAGAGGGAGATGATATCATCGTGGAGTTCGATCCGAATAAAAGGGAGATCATCCGCTCATTTCCTCTAAGCCGGTTCTATCAAGGCAATCCTGATTATATCGAGAAGCGAGAAGACAGTTATGACAACGGAATCGAATCCATCGCATTCGTGGAGGATAATAAACATCCGGAAGGGGGGACATTTTATATCGGGAACCAATGGGACCCCTCGTGTATTATGGAAGTCCAAGTTCCTTTGAAATCCAGCCAAGAGCGGACAACAGAGGCACACATCCTTCGGGTATTACCTCTAAGTTTAGACGATCCTGCAGCCTTATATTATGATCCCCAAACCGGGCTTTTGAATGTGGTGAATGATGCCGATAACATCCTTGTCGAGATAACTCTGGCCGGCAGGATTGTCAGAGAGTATGCATTCCTCGGAGATAACCAGGAAGGAATCGCCAGGGATGATGAAGGTTATTTGTACATCGCCCAGGATTCCGGTGGAATCCTAAAGGTCAAAGATTTGCGTTAGTTGGCATTTGGTATTTGATTATCTGTAGCTTTTTTCGCTGATAATCGTTTGTGTTCTTTAATTGTCAAGAAGCTGAGAATTATCCAGATGACTGCGACTATAACATTGATCTTTGCAAAACTTTCCAGATTAAAAGCAAAGAAGGTTGTGCCGATGAAAATCGTTAGGGACACGAGCACATCTCCTGTTCTCACAAAAAAGGTGTCGATGGCCGCTTTTGCTTTGTATTTGGCTTCTCGAGATGTGATCAAGAATAAGGCCTGTTTGACGGTGTTCATCAGAGAATAATCCGTGCTGTTTTCCGCAACTTTTGTCCATTTGACCACAGCAAAGGTTGCCCCGAGGCCAATAAAAAAGTATCCTCCTAACGCGATAAACGGGAGGAAAAGCATAGCGCCTTTTACGCCGAACCATTTTAATATTCTCGAGACAAGAAAAAGCTGAATAAGCATGGAAAACAGATTGACCAGAGAGTTGAAATCTGAATCTGTTTTTGTGATAAATCCCATTCGTGCGTCGTCAGTATTTTCTATTCTCCCATTTTCAACGGCCTCTGTCGCTGCCCGTTTCCAGACATCGGATTTCATGTACTCTCCTGTGGTATTGACGTAATTGAGAGCTAAGATGACAAAGGCGACCAATATGAGGTATTTGCTTTGGAAGATGATCCGAAAACCCCCGCCTTTCTTGAGAGGTTTTTCCGCAACTTTTTCTGAGGGGGTTTTGTCTTCAATTTGTTGGGCAGTTCTGTTCTGGATTTTTTTTGTCTCTCTTTTGTGGACAATCAAGGTTAAAACGATACAGATGAAAAGAATAATACCCGCCAAAATCATAAGTTGAAAAGGAGTAAAAGGGCCTTTGGGTTTCACTAGAAAAGACGTGCTTTGGGCACCGAGATAAAATCCCACATTTTGGCCGAACATGACGATCGGAAACAATCTTTTTCCGGCTTCTTCGGCATAGATGTCATTGGAAAAGGCCCAAAACTGAGCGATGATAAAAACATTAAAAATGCTGACCCAAACCCAAAAAATAATTCCTAGGATGCTAAGGGACATCCCTGCTTCACTTAATATATAAAACAAAACCAAGTTGGATATGAAAAAGAGAGTGACTGAAGCAATAAGCTTCTGACGGGGCACTTTGGAGGAGAGATAACTGAAAGCCTTTATGACAAAAATAAGCAAGACAGCCACAATCGCAAAGAGATAGGCTTCTTGTTCGGCAGAATGTTTGGTGAGAATAAGACCTTTTTTGACAGGCTTCAGAATCGAGTATGCAGCACCAATCAGAAAGATGTTGGCCGCAAGTAAAAAAACTGTGAGAGCCTCGCCGGGATGAACAACGGTAAACAACCTGAGAAATTTGTGCACAATACCGGAAGATTTTTCATTCATGACATCCCCTCCATCACATTTATGGGCTGGATTATTTACGAGCTGAGGCCGACCCGCCCCACCCTAACATTAGAGGCGTGGCGAGGCATTGACAGTTTTTATAAATAATTCAGACAATTTGTGTTTTTCATGGAATGGGGTACAATGTCAATCCGTTTTTTGATTTTTTCCGCAGTTCTTGTGAAAAAAGTACGGCTTCCTCGCCCTTTTCTTCGATCAATTTTTTTAGGGTTTTTATGATAAGGGCTTTTCGGCTGAGCAATGCTGACATTTCCTCGTCATTGAGATAGATCTCAAGCCTGGCTTTGATCACTTTATCGGGAAGTTCTTGAAGATTTTGAAACAGCGTTTTTGAGCAGCGCGTGATCTTCTGCTCTGGAATAAGATTTGGAATAGGGGAGAAGGCCTCGGAAAAATCCACGCGGAATATTTTCCAGCTTTCCTCTTGAATCAGAATATCATCCAGCTCTTTTCCTTCGGGATAAACCAAGTTTTCAAAAACGTTGATTTCCTCAAGGGTGTTTGCAAAAGCTTGGGAATCAGGGGGAGATAAGTTCTTTAGCTGTTGTGTATCCAAACCAAAACATTTTTCGACACGGATTTGAAGGGATCCTTTTCTGCCTTCGATCTCTCTTTCCATCATGGGAGGTATTTTTTCAAAACCCAGAAGTTTATCCAGCTCATAAGCTGCGAGCTCATATTTGTAGCTATCAGGAAGGAGCGAGGGGCGTCTTGTATCGATTGTCTTGAACATAGCACGCCTTTTGATCTCCCCATCGTCTAAGTCAATTTTTGCTGCTGCTGTTCTTCCAGGCACAGCCTCTCTGTGAAATCCAACTACAGCGGCACTTGCGAGATAATATTCCACGTCTTCGCGACTCTCATCCTCTGCCGTAATTTCAAAAGGCACAAACGGCTCTTCCTCTGCGATTTCTTCATCTCTCCATTCATTCATATCAAATTCCCCGTTCTCAACGCGCAGATAGCTCAGGATGCCGTAATAAAAATCTGAAATGCCGGTATCGATCATCCAGATTTTCTCATCGAATCGGGTTCTGAAAATTATTTCATCTCTTTCATTTTCGGGGATCACTGGACTTCCAGGCGGCGTGTGGGCGATGACCATGTATTTCGCACCTAAATTTTTCAAGATCTTGTCCAC
>DAOVBT010000269.1 GCA_030670375.1 Candidatus Aminicenantota bacterium
AGAACTTATTCTGATATCGCCAAAATTCCTGAAAAATATTTTTTCAGGAGAAAATCTAATAATTTTTGTTGGCATTTTTTACCCTACGGGCGAGCCGATCTCACCACATCGACTTCATTGCAGCCCATTCGCAGTAGTTCACTACAACTTCATGGGCCACTTCTTTGTCGCTGCAGCAATCTCGGCTCGTGAATAAACAGGCTGAGGAAATTATGCGATGAGCTTTAAAACATCATCAGGGGAAAAGAGGATCAGGGTCGTTATCGCGAAGCCCGGACTGGATGGGCATGATGTGGGGGCCAAAGTGGTCGCCCTCGCTCTGAAAGACGCAGGCATGGAGGTCATCTATACCGGTCTTCACCGGACGATCGAAGAGATCGTGAAAACGGCCCTGGAAGAGGATGTGGATGTGATCGGAATTTCCATTTACTCAGGGGCTCATCTTGCCTTGAGCAAAAAGTTGATGGATCGACTAAAAAACATGGAGCTTACAGATAAAATGGTCTTGGTCGGAGGAAATATTCCGCAAAAAGATGTCGTAACGCTTGAAGAGTATGGAGTCGATGGGGTTTTTCCTGTGGGATCGAAGCTCGATGATATCATCGATTTTATCAAAAAGAGGATTGGCGCGAGAGATGAAAAAAAATAATGCCGAAGAGCAGAAAACGGTTGTTCTTGAATCCGGGATCGAGGTGAAACCTGTCTACGGTCCTGAAGATACAAAGGACCTGAACTTCGCTGAAAAGATCGGCCATCCCGGCGAATATCCGTTCACGAGAGGAATTCATCCCCTGATGTATAGAAAACGCCCATGGACCATGCGCCAGTATTCCGGTTTCGGAACCCCGAAAGAAACAAACGAGAGGTTCAAATGGCTCCTGAACCAGGGGCAAACAGCGCTCAATGTCGCTTTTGATCTGCCCACACAACTGGGACTGGATTCGGATGACCCGTTTGCAGAGGAGGAAGTGGGCAGGGTCGGCATGGCTATCGATACGCTGGAAGATTTGGAAGAAGCATTCACGGATATCCCAATAGATAAAATCAGCACGGCATTGACCATCAACCCGGTGGCTTCTGTGTTGTTGGCCATGTATCTTGAGGTGGCCGAGAAACAAGGAATCCCCTGGGATCAGGTTAGAGGTACGACTCAGAATGATATATTGAAAGAGTATATCGGGAGAGGGACGTGGATTTTTCCTGTGAAGCCATCGATCCGCCTGATCGGCGACATGGTGGAGTTTTGTTCTCGAAACGTTCCCAAATTCAATCCATTCAGCGTTTGCGGCTACCATATCCGAGAATCGGGAGCGACACCGATCCAGGAGATGGCTTATGCCTTTGAAATCGCCATCACTTACATACAGGAAGTACTCAGTCGAGGATTGGCCATCGATGATTTTGCCGGGAGGATTGCCTTCAACTTCGATATCTACGGAAACATATGGGAACAGGTGGCCAAATTCAGGGCGGGAAGAAGGCTCTGGGCAAAGATCATAAAAGAACGATTCGGAGCCAAAAATCCCCGCTCGATGACTCTGAGAATGATTGCGGGAGGGGGCGGCGGCGGTCTCACCGTGCAGCAACCCGAGAACAATATCGTGCGGGGCGCTTATTATGCCCTGATCTCAGTCCTATCGGGAACCCAGACCATGGCCCTCTGTTCCTATGATGAGGCTTATACCATACCTTCGAAAAAGGCCGCCCTGATAAGTTTGAGGACCATGCAGATCCTGGCCGATGAGATGGGCCTCAAAGATACGGTCGATCCCTTAGGAGGTTCTTATTATATCGAGTGGCTGACAGATCGAATGGAAAATAAGATCGTGGAAAACATGCAGAAAGTGGAAGATATGGGGGGAATGGTCAAAGCTGTCCAAGAAGGGCACATACAAAGAGAAGTAAGCCACCAGGCCTACTTGAGAGAGAAAAAAATTCAATCGGGAGAAATAACAAAAATCGGCGTGAACAAGTACGTCATGCCAGAAGAGCGGACAGAAATCGAATTGCATGCGTTCAACCCAAACGTTGCCGAAGAGCAAAAGAAAAAATTGGAGCGATTAAAAGCCGAGAGAGATAATGCCGGTGTTGAAGAGGCTTTAATCGCATTGAAAAAAGCGGCACAGACAGAGGAAAATGTGATGCCTCGCATGTTAAAAGCAGTCAAAAGTTATGCCACTCTGGGTGAGATCACGAAGGTATTGAAAGAAGTTTTTGGCGAATTCAAAGAACCCGTGGGGCTATGACGGAATACAAGATAGGCATCGATGTCGGGGGAACCTTCACTGATTTTTTACTCACTTCCCAGGACGGGGCTTCCGAGATTTACAAAATTTTATCCACACCGGAAGATTCTTCCTTGGGATTACTGAACGGTCTTTCGGAAATGGCAGAGGCTCATAATGTCCCTTTGCGGGAATTCATCAAAAAAGTCACGACGATAGTCCATGGAACGACTGTAACCACCAATGCTGTCTTAACCAGGAAAGGAGCAAAAACCGGGCTTCTGACAACAAAAGGCATGAGAGATGCCCTTGAGATGAGAAGAGGAATAAGAGAGAAACAGTATGATAACAGATACACGAATGTCGAACCCATGGTCCCGAGATACTTGAGGTATCCTGTCGAGGAACGGCTGGATTATAAGGGGGACATTATCACGGAATTGAATGATAAGGATGTTTTAAATGCGATAGATCTTTTCAAAAAAGAGGATGTCCAAGCCATCGCGGTCTGTTTCATGAACTCTTTTGCCAACGAAACCCACGAATCCAGAGCAGCGGAAATAATCAAACAGGAATTGGGGATGGGTGATGCAAGTCCTTACCTGACGGTTTCATCCGCATTTTTGCCGAGCATCAGATTCTACGATCGTGTGTCGACGACGGTGTTGAATTCTTACGTCGGACCTATCCTCAGCAGCTATCTGAAGAGTCTCGTTCGCAAATTGGAGGATATCGGATTTGATGGAGTTCTTCTCATCATGCAATCCAACGGAGGCGTTATTTCCCCGAAAATAGCCATCGATAATGCGGCCGTGACACTTTTATCGGGTCCGGCAGCTGGCCCGGTAGCCGGGATAGAGTATGCTTCTGTGCAGGGATATAAAGACTGTATCACCATCGATATGGGTGGAACGAGTTTCGATGCGGCTTTGATAAAGGATAAAACACCTTTGGTCACTACAGAAGGAGAAATCGATCGGTTGAGGATAGCTCTCCCGATGCTGGGCATCGTGACCATCGGTGCGGGAGGCGGCAGCATCGGCTGGGTCGATGAGGGAGGGCTTCTGCGGATGGGTCCTCAGAGTGCCGGATCGAATCCTGGGCCTGCATGTTATGATCTTGGAGGAGAGCTTCCGACTTGCACGGATGCAGACTTGATGCTCGGATATCTGAACAAAGATTTTTTTGCCGGGGGAAAAATACCCCTTAGCTTCGAGAAGGCAGAGAAGGCCATAAAGGAAAAGATTGCTGATCCGCTGAGCATGGGCGTAAAAGAAGCTGCCGCAGGAATGTATCGCGTCATAAACGTCAATATGGCGACAGGAGTCCGTGAAGTCAGCGTGAAGCGGGGCCATGACCCCAGAGAATTTCCTCTTATCGTTGCAGGAGGAGCAGGCCCGGTTCATGCCTGCATGATCGGTTTGGAGCTGGAGATTCCGGTTATGATTATCCCCAAAGAATCGTCGATTTTTTGTGCGGCAGGGATGTTGATTTCCGATTTGAAACACGATTTTGTCAAGACGTATTCGACGCGTCTGGAGGATATGGATAGGCAAAAGTTTGAGGCTCTGTTTTGCGATATGGAGGATGAAGCGAACAAACTTTTAAAATCAGAACGGATTCCGGAAGATGCCATCCAACACATCTACTCTTTGGATCTGAGGTATGTCAAACAATACCATGAAGTCAATGTGGGAATCACCA
This sequence comes from Candidatus Aminicenantota bacterium, assembly GCA_030670375.1. Classification (GTDB taxonomy): domain Bacteria; phylum Acidobacteriota; class Aminicenantia; order Aminicenantales; family Aminicenantaceae. Next base: position 3,930 of record DAOVBT010000269.1, read on the forward strand.
GAAAAGATATCGAAGACGGAAATATCGAACGCATATCGAACCGTTTTCATCCGGAGCACAACAGACTTTATGGCTATTCTTTGGAAGAACAGAGAACACCCATCGAGCTTATCAACCTGAGGCTTTTGAGCGTGGGGAAAACGGTCAAGCCGAGATTCAGTGAGGAAGAGTTTGTAGGAGCAGATCCCTCTAATGCGTTTAAAAAG